>NZ_MUYZ01000190.1:0-13452 GCF_003013775.1 Micromonospora sp. MH33 | reverse complement strand
GGCCGGCCCGCTGGGCGGGCCGCACGGCGGCGTCGGTCAGCGCGGCCACGGGCGCGACCCGGGTGCCCTGCCAGGAGGGCACCGCGGCGGCCACCACGGTCAGCACCGTGCCGAGGCCGAGGGAGAGCAGCACCGTACGGGCCGTGACGGTGACCGTGCCGGTGACCGGCGCGTCCAGGGTGGACAGCAGCGCGCCGAGGCCCGCGGCCAGCCCCACCCCGGCCAGCACCCCGACCGCCGAGGCGAGCAGCCCGGTCAGCGCCGCCTCGCCGAGGGTGGCCCGGTAGACCTGCCCCCGGGTGGCGCCGACCAGCCGCAGCAGCGCGGTCCGCCGGGACCGCTGGGCGAGCACGATGGCGAAGGTGTTGGCGATCACGAAGCCGGCCACCAGCACGGCCACCGCGGCGAAGGTGCCCAGGAACAGCTCGAACTGCCGCCGGTCGCGGACCGCGTCGGCGACGGCCTCGTCGAGGATGGCCGCGCGGTCCCGGACCACGACCTTCGGCCCGACCGTCGCGCGGACCCGGTCGGCGAGCGCCGCCCGGTCCGCCCCGGGCCGGGCGGCCACCATGATCCGGTCGTAGCCGCGCTGCCCGCTCACGGCCTGCGCGTCGGCGCCGGCCAGGCCGATGAACGGGCCGCCCACGTCCCGGGAGCTGCCGGCCACGTCGACCGTGCCGACCAGGGTGTACGGCCGCGCCGGCCCGCCGTTCCCGCCGACCCGCACCGGGCTGCCCAGGGCGAAGCGCTGGTCGGCGACGGTCTTTTCGTCGAGCACCAGCTCGCCGGTCCGCTGCGGCAGCCGCCCGGCGACCACGTCGTAGGACTGGAGGGCCGGGTCGGTGGGGATCGCGGCGAGCACGGCGTAGCCGAGGACCGGCCGCCCGTCGGCGCCCACCACCCCGGCGGTGCCGGTCAGCTCCCCCTCGGCGGCGGCCACCCCGTCGACCGCGCGCACCCGGTCGACCAGGGCGGGCGGCAGCGGCGCGGTGCCGGCGTACGCGGCCAGGTCGGTGTGCCGGTCGAAGGCGCCGGCCCGCTCGTACGCCCCGGCGCGCATGCCGTCGGTGAACATCAGGGTGCCGGCGACGAAGGCGACGCCGAGGACGATCGCCAGCGAGGACAGCAGCAGGCGCAGCCCCTCGGCGCGGACCTGGCGCAGGGTCAGGCGCAGCATCCCGGTCACCGCCCCACCGGCGACGCGCCGGCCTCGAGCCGGGTGAGCGCGTCGAGGACCTGGCCGGCGGTCGGCGCGTGCAGCTCGTCGACCAGCCGCCCATCGGCGAGGAAGACCACCCGGTCGGCGTGGGCGGCGGCCTTCGGGTCGTGGGTCACCATGACCACGGTCTGGCCGAGGGTGTCCACCGCCTCGCGGAGCAGCCGCAGCACCTCCGCGCCGGAACGCGAGTCCAGGTTGCCGGTCGGCTCGTCGGCGAAGATCACCCAGGGCCGGGTGACCAGGGCGCGGGCCACGGCGACCCGCTGCTGCTGGCCGCCGGAGAGCTCGGCGGGCCGGTGCCCGAGGCGGTCGGTGAGACCGACCGCGGCCACCACCTGCCGCAGCCACTCCGGGTCGGGCCGCCGGCCGGCGATGGCCAGCGGCAGCACGATGTTCTCCTCGGCCGTGAGGGTGGGCAGCAGGTTGAACTTCTGGAAGACGAAGCCGATCCGGTCCCGGCGCAGCCGGGTCAGCCGGCGGTCGTCGAGGCGGGCCAGGTCGGCGTCGCCGATGCGCACCGTGCCGGCCGACGGCCGGTCCAGGCCGGCGAGGCAGTGCAGCAGGGTGGACTTGCCGGAGCCGGACGGGCCCATCACGGCGGTGAACCGGGCGGCGGCCAGGTCGAGGTCGACGCCGTCGAGGGCGACGACCCGGGACAGCCCGGATCCGTACTCCCTGCGCAGCTCACGGGCGGTGACGGCGACGCCGGTGGTCGGGGTTGCGGACAACGTGGTGCTCCTGTCGAACAGGGTCATCTGACCCTTCCGACGCTATGCGCGGCACCCCGCCGATGATCTCCACCTGCGCGCTCGACCTCGGTACGCCGCTGGTCGCTCCCGACCGGGTGGACCCGTATGACCCAGGTCGTACACCGGGTCAGCCGCCGGGCGTGACCAGCCCGCTCTCGTACGCCAGCACGACGGCCTGGACCCGGTCGCGGAGCTGGAGCTTGGCCAGGATCCGGCCGACGTGGGTCTTCACCGTCGCCTCGGCCACGTGCACCCGGGCGGCGATCTCGGCGTTGGAGAGCCCCTGCGCGACGAGCAGCAGCACCTCCCGCTCCCGCTCGGTGAGCTGCGCCAGCCGCGGGTCCTCGGTGGGCGCCGGCCCGAGCTGCCCGGCGAACCGGTCCAGCAGCCGCCGGGTGATCGACGGGGCCACCACCGAGTCGCCCTCGGCCACCACCCGGATCGCGGCGAGCAGGTCCTCCGGCGGGACGTTCTTGAGCAGGAAGCCGCTGGCCCCAGCCCGCAGCGCGGCGAACGCGTCGGCCTCGGTGTCGAAGGTGGTCAGCACCAGCACCCGGGGACGGCTCCCGGCCGGGCGGGCGCAGATCCGCCTCGTCGCCTCCACGCCGTCCATGGTCGGCATCCGCAGGTCCATCACCACCACGTCGGCCTCGACCCGGTCCAGCACCCGCAGCGCGTCCGCGCCGTCGATCGCCTCGCCGACCACCGCGAGGTCCGGTTGGGAGTCCAGCACCATCCGGAACCCGGCGCGCACCAGCGCCTGGTCGTCCACGATCACCACCCGGACGGTCATGCGGCCGCCTTCCCTTCCTCGGTTCCCGGCGCCGACGGTAGCGGCAGCCGCGCCTCGACCCGCCAGCCCCCACCCAGCGTGGGGCCGGCGGCGAGGCTGCCGTCGTACACCCCGACGCGCTCCCGCATGCCGACCAGGCCGTGCCCGCCGGACGGCGCCGGCCGGACCACCGGACGGCCGCGCCCGTCGTCGACCGCCCGGACCACGACGGCGTCCGCGGACCAGTCGAGGCGGAGCTCGACCGCCGCGCCCACCCCGGCGTGCTTGAGTGCGTTGGTCAGGCTCTCCTGCACCACCCGGTAGACGGTCAGCTCCAGGCCGGGCGGCAGGGCGACCGGCGTGCCGGTGGCGGTGTCGGTGATCCGCAGGCCGGCGGCGCGGAAGCGGTCCAGCAGGTCGGGCAATTCGACCAGGGCCGGCCGCCGGTGCGCCGGCACCGCGTCGAGCGTGCCGTCGGGCGCGGCCGCCGGCTCCGGCCGGCTCGGTTCCCGGAGTACGCCCACCAGGCGCCGCATCTCCTCCAGCGCCTGCCGGCCGGTGTCCGCCACCACCTTGGCCGCCTCCCGGGCGGTGGCCGGGTCCCGGTCGATGGTGAACCGGACCCCGTCGGCCTGCACGATCATCACGGCCATGCTGTGCGCGACCACGTCGTGCAGCTCGCGGGCGATCCGGGTGCGCTCCTCGGCGACCGCCGCCCGGGACTCGGCCTCCCGTTCCCGTTCCAGGGTGGCGGCGCGCTCCTCCAGGCTCAGCACGTAGAGCCGGCGGGTCCGCACGTTCAGCCCGACCAGCCAGACCGCACCCGTGACCAGGCCGTAGTAGATGGCGCCGGCCCACCAGGGCGCCGGGCCGGGCATCTGCACGGCGGCGAGCAGCACGCCGATCGCGGCGACGATCCCGGCCAGGATGCCGTCGCGCAGCCGGTCGGCGTACTTGACCACGCTGTAGAGGGCGATGAGCACGCCGACGTCGTAGGCCAGCGGGCCCCAGCCGGCGACCACCTGGAGCAACGCGAGCACGGCCACCCCGGCCGCCACCGCCGACGGATGGACCCGCCGGAAGAGCAGGACCACCGCCATCACCAGGCCCACGGCGGTGGCCGCCACGCCGCCCGGCTGGGCGAAGATCCCCAGGACGGCGAAGACGGCCACCAGCCCGGAGACGGCGGCGTCGAACGCGACGCTGCGCAGCGGGCGGCCGAAGACGATGCGGTCCACGATCACCCAGCGTACGGGCTGGCGCGCCCGTCGATGCCTACGGCGTTACGAGGACGGGTCGGCGACGAAGACGCCCAGACCCTGGTGTCCGTACAGTTCGCCGGTCTCGATGAGGATCGTGATCGCCTGCCGGACGGTGGACTGGCTGCCGACCTCGTACAGGTCGGCCAGCGCCTTGGTCGACGGCAGCTTGTGGCCCGGCGGCCACTCGCCCGAGGCGATGCGGCCCCTGATGTCGGCGATGATCCGCCGGTAGTGCGGCTCGAACTTCCGTGGTGCGGGCATGCGAAGTACTCCCAGCTAGGCACGCCCATCTGATCACGCCATGCGGGAGGACTTCAAGAGCATCGTTGACTTTACCAGTATTGTCGGTATGGTTTGTGAGCGAGGAGGCTCCCAGCTAGGCACTGCGGCGTCACCTCTCGGAGCGGCGTCCGGCGGCCCGGCCGTCCCGCTGCTCCGACCACAGCCCCGGCACCAGATGCCACCGACAGGCCCGGGGCGGGTGCCGGGCTCCGACCGGCTCGGGCGCGCGGTCGCGCCGGCCGTCCCCGCCCGCCTCGGCGCCGCCCCTCCGTCGCTCCCAGGGAGAGCCATGGACCCCACCCACCCGACGCCCGAGCCGCGCTGGATCATCCACCTGCCCACGACGCTCACCCGGCGCGTCGAGGCCACCGCGCTGCGCGACTCGCTGGGCCACGTCACCGACATCGACTTCGGCGAGACCACGCTCAGCGAGGAGGACCGCCAGTTCGTGCGTACCCGGATCTGGTGCGACGCCCGGCTGCCCGGCAACGCCCGCTGCCCCCGCCCGGCCGACCACGACGGCGCGTGCGGCGGCGAGCTTCCCCAGATCTTGGCGACTTAGCGTTCGGAGCGAACGGAAGGTCGCCAAGATTCGGCGGCTCAGGGGGCGATCAGCTCGCGGAGGCGGGCGATCTCGGCGGACTGCTCGCTGGCGACCCCGTTGGCGAACTCCTGGAGGGCCTGGTCCGCGCCGACCTTGAGCAGGTCGGTGGACATGACCACGGCGCCCTCGTGGTGCGCGGTCATCATCCGCACGAAGAGCCGGTCGAATTCCGCGCCCCGGGCGGCGGCGAGCTGCCGCATCGCCTCGGCGGACTGCATCCCGCGCATCGCGCCGTGGTCGTGACCGGGCACCTCGGCGTCCAGCCCGCGGGTGTCGAGCCAGCCGCGCAGCACCCCGATCTCCGGCCCCTGGGCGGCCCGGATCCGCTCGGCGACGGCACGTACGCGGGCGTCGGCGGCCCGGTCGGGGGCGAGGGCGGCCATCTCCACGGCCTGCTGGTGGTGCGGGATCATCATCCGGACGTACCAGACGTCGAGGCCGTTGTAGCGGGGCGGGGCGGCGTCGCGGACCTCCTGCGCGGCGCGGGTGGCGGCCGGCTCCCCCGGCCGGCCGGGCACGACGACCGGCGGCGCGTCCACCGGTGGCGCGCTTCCGGTGGCGGACGGGCTCGCCGGAGCCGCCGCGGGATCGCCCCCCGGCCCGGCCAGCGCCACCCCGGCTCCGACCAGGAGCACCACCAGCGCTGTGACGGCGAGCCAGACGCGTCCCTGCCGGCCGGTCATACGACACTCCCTCCGGTCGAGGTGGCAGCGATCCTATCCATAGACAATCCGGCTTAGATGTGGCCGGGGTCACATTGATGCATGTCATCGGCCGGTAAGGTGTGGAAAATCATCATCCCCTTCCGGAGGGTGCCGCCGATGATCAGCATCCGCACGTCCCGAACCCGGATCGTCAGCCTCGCCGCCGCCGCCCTGCTCCTCGCCGGCGTCGTCGCCGCCCCGCCCAGCAGCGCCCAGGAGACCTCCCGGGCGGCGACCGCACCGGCCACCGTGGACAGCGCCGTCCCCGGGGTCGACGAGATCTCCAGCAGCCCCAACCTGCGCCAGGTCGCCAACCTGCGGAAGCAGGCGCCGTTCGACACCTCCGCGGCGTTCGGCACCGACATCGCGTTCCAGGGCCGGTACGCCTTCGTCGGCAACTACGACGGCTTCGTCATCTACGACGTCTCCCGGCCGAGCGCGCCGACCATCGTGTCGCAGGTGCTCTGCCCCGGCTCGCAGAACGACGTGTCCGTCCACGGTGACCTGCTCTTCCTCTCCACCGACGCGCCCCGCAGCGACGACTCCTGCGCCAGCACCCCGGTGGACCGCACGGCGACCCGGTGGGAGGGCATCAAGGTCTTCGACATCAGCGACAAGACCAACCCCCGGTACGTGAAGTCCGTGCAGACCGCGTGCGGTTCGCACACCCACACCCTGGTGCCCGCCAAGGACCGCCGGTCGGTCTACCTCTACGTCTCCTCGTACGGGCCGTCGGACACCTACGTGGGCTGCCCACCGCCGCACGACTCGATCTCGATCGTCAAGGTGCCGCTGCGTTCGCCGACCGACGCCGCCGTGGTGGCCACCCCGAACCTCTTCCCGGACGGCGGCTACCCGGGCATCCCGGGTGAGAAGTCGGCGACCACCGGCTGCCACGACATCACCGCGTACCCGGCGAAGGACCTGGCCGCCGGCGCCTGCATGGGCGACGGCATCCTGCTCGACATCGCCGACCGGGAGGCGCCGCGCGTGATCGAGCGGGTCCGGGACACCGAGAACTTCGCCTTCTGGCACTCGGCGACCTTCAACAACTCCGGCACCAAGGTGGTCTTCACCGACGAGCTGGGCGGGGGCGGCGCGGCGACCTGCAACGAGGCCACCGGGCCGAACCGGGGTGCGGACGCCATCTACGACATCACCGGCCGCGGCGACGACCGGCGGTTGGCGTTCCGCAGCTACTACAAGATCCCACGAGCCAACGCCGACACCGAGAACTGCGTGGCGCACAACGGCTCGCTGGTGCCGGTGCCCGGCCGGGACATCATGGTCCAGGCCTGGTACCAGGGCGGCATCTCGGTCTGGGACTTCACCGACTCCCGGCACCCCACGGAGATCGCCTTCTGGGAGCGGGGTCCGCTGGCCGCCGACCGGCTGCGCACCGGCGGTTCCTGGTCGGCCTACTGGTACAACGGCCACATCTACTCCAGCGACATCCAGAAGGGACTGGACGTGCTGGAGCTGCGCGACCCGCGTACCTGGGTGGCACGGCTGATCCAGGTGCCCGAGCTGAACGTGCAGACCCAGACGGGCTACGTGAGCTGGTGACCCGCCGGCCGGGTCCGGCCCCGTTGCGGGGTCGGGCCCGGCTCAGCCCATCGGCAGCCGGTAGCCGCGCTCGCCACCGCCCGCGGTGACCAGCCGCACCTCGCCGGTGCGCAGCCCGTACGTCACCGACCAGCGGGTGTGCGCCTGCCGCACGGCGTCGAGCAGGCGCAGCGCGGCCGGGGCGTCCACCGCTCCGCCGGCCCGGTCCAGCGCCTCGGCCAGCACCCCGTAGCGGTGGTCGTTGCGCAGGTCGCGGTCGGCAACCCCGACGGCCGGCACATTCGTCAGCGCCTGCCAGGCGCCCCGGCCCTTCTCGGCCCGCATCGCGCCGTCCACGAACTCGATCACCGCGGACGCGCCGGTGGCGTCGGCGATCAGGTAGTGCAGCGGCGGGCCGCCGTCGAAGTCCAGGTTGTAGCGCCCGAACACGGCGATCGCCTCGTCCACCGTGGCGGCCGAGTCCAGCACCAGGCGCAGGATGCGCACCGAACCCACCGTCGGCCGGCCAGCCACCGGCTCCGCCGTGGCGCCGTCGTCCGCGGCCAGCCCCACGGCCAGGCCCCGCTCGTTCATCCCGTCGAAGGGCAGCAGCGGCGCGTTCAGCAGCCGGCGGTCCCCGGCCGGATCGGCGGTGACCCCCAGGTAGGAGATGTCCACCAGGGAGATCGAGGCGTACCCGTCCGGCGGGTCGGTGCGCAGCACCAGCGCCGGGTTCGCGTCCCAGTCGAAGTTGCGGGCGAACAGCGGCCGGCTCCGGTCACCCCGGGCCGCGAACAGGGAGCAGCCGAACGGGGTCGCCTGCGGGGTGCCCGCGACGCCGACGGTCGGGTCGTAGTCGCCCACGTAGGTCATCTCGTACAACGGCAGGTCGTCGACCCGGCGCAGGCTGGCCAGGGTCTGCTCGACCTGGCCGGCATCCTGCCGGGAGGCGGTCGGCGTGCCGGCCCCGGCCGGCTCGGCGGGCCGGTCGCTCCCGCCGCAGCCGGTGGCCACGAGGAGCAGGGCGAGCCCGGTGGCGAACAGGGTCCTCCGCATGCCCGCGACGCTAGAAGAGGCGGCGACGGATGTCCACCGGGGACGTCAGCGGTCCGGGATCCGGGCCAACTGCGCCTCGATCGCCTCCGGGGTGAGGGCGGGCCGGCCGCCGGGATGGCCCACCGTCGCGCCCGCCGCCGCGACCGCGTACCGGGCAAGCCGGGGGTACGGGTCGTCGCGGAGCAGGCCGGCCGTGACGGCGGCGACGAAGGCGTCCCCGGCGCCCGTGCTGTCCACGGTCGGCGTCTCGCTCACCGGCACGAACAGCCCCCCGCCGGGCCAGACGAAGGCGTTCCCCTCCCCCGCCACCTCTACCGCGACCAACGCCGGCCCCCGGGCGGCCAGCTCCCGGCCGGCGCGCAGCCCCGCCTCGGCGTCCTTCGGCGGGTCGCCGCCGAGCAACAGGCCGGCCTCCCGCGCGTCGGCCCGCAGCACGTCGGCCCGGGACAGCAGCTCCGCCGACCCGTCCGGGTCGTCCGGCGCCCCGTCGAGCACCACGAGCCGGCCGGCGTCGCGGGCGTGCCGGGTCGCCGCGAGCGCCGCCGGCAGCGGCTGCTGGAGCTGGACGACCACCGCCCGGGCGGCCCGCAGCACCTCGGCCGCGCCCGTCACGTCCGCCTCGCTGAGCAGGGTCGCCCCGGGGATGTCCTCCAGGTACCGCCAGTGGGCCCGGGCGTCCACCACGTCCACGATCAGCGCGCTCGGCGTGTCCGGCCGGCGCAGCACCGGGGCGACGTCGATGCCGTCGCTGCGGGCCCGGCCCAGCAGCCGGTCGCCGACCTCGTCCTCACCCACCACGCCGAGCAGCCCGACCCGGACGCCGAGCTGGGCCAGTCCGACGGCCTGGTTGGCCCCCTTGCCGCCGAGCAGTTCCCGCCGGCACCGCACCGGGGCCGTCCCGGACGGGCCGGGCACCTCGTCCACCAGCAGGACGATGTCCCGGGCCACCTGCCCCACCACGATCGCGTCCAGTCCGGTCATCCCGGGCTGATACCCCGGCCACCGCCGGTCACGCCCGGCTCAGCCGCGGACCACCGTGAACATGTAGCAGCCGTACACCACGTTGCGGCTGTGCAGGCGGTCCACTGCCGGGTCGGCCAGCAGCGCGGCGACGACCGCCTCCGGGTCGTCGCCGTCGTGCCGCCGGCCGTCGACGATGCGGCCCCGACGGTCGTACGCCCGCAGCACCTGGGGCCGCCCCCGCCAGTCGGGCGGGTACGCCGTCACGTCCGCCGGTCCTGGGCAGTCGACCGCGTGCGCGAAGATCGGCCCCACCTCCCGGTACGGGCCGGGCGGCAGCGGCGGGGCGTACCCGAAGAGCATCAGCGGCTCGCCTGGGGCGGCGTCGCGGAGGCAGCAGCGCAGCGGCTCGCCGCCCTCGGCGCAACACCGCTC
Organism: Micromonospora sp. MH33; assembly: GCF_003013775.1. Lineage (NCBI taxonomy): Bacteria > Bacillati > Actinomycetota > Actinomycetes > Micromonosporales > Micromonosporaceae > Micromonospora > Micromonospora sp. MH33. The sequence goes on along the minus strand of NZ_MUYZ01000190.1, from coordinate 3,864 downwards.
GGTCGGCTGGCCGGAGGCGTCGCGGCCGGTGCGCCGCACGCCGGCCAGCACCTCCGCGGCCACGGGTTCGATCACGTACCTGATGCGCGTCCTGGTCATGCCGTCCAGCCTGGCCGAGGGCCCGGCCGGTGGCTGGCGGCGATCGGACCTCGCATGACCGGGAGAGGCGTGGGCCTACTCGGCATCACCTGACGCCTGGGCCGGGGCTCTGGTGCGCGGGCCGACCAGCCGCCGGACCACCGGCACGGCGTTCCACTTCGCCGCGCCGACCAGGTCCCGGGCGTGCTCCAGCACCGTGTAGTCCGGCCGGGCCAGCCCGTCGGCGATGGCCCGGTCCAGGTCGTTGCCGCACCGGGTGAGCACGCTGTCGAAGTCGCGCCGGACGGGTTCGAGCAGGTGGTAGCCGAAGGAGCGGTGCAACCGGGCGAAGAGCGGCTTGTAGAGCCGGGCCCGCTCGTGCAGCCCCGACGAGTACGACATCGGGTTCTTCGGCCGCCGCCGGACGTAGTCGGGCAGCAGGTCGGCGAAGGCCCGCCGGACGATCCACTTCTCCTGCCCGTCGCGCAGCTTCAGGTCCAGCGACAGCCGCATGGCCAGCTCGACCACGCTGAGGTCGAGGAAGGGCACCCGCGCCTCCACGCCGTGACCCATGCTGGCCCGGTCCACCCGCTGCAGCTCGGTCCGGCACAGGTTGCGGATCTTGTGGAGGAAGAGCCGGCGGGACCGCTCCGGGCCGACGTGGTGGTACATCGGGTACCCGCCGAACAGCTCGTCCGAGCCGTCGCCGGTGAGCACCACCTTGACGCCCAGCTCGCGCAGCCGCCGGAAGATCGGCACCGAGACCACCGCGTTGATGATGTCGCCGTACTCGGTCAGCTCCGAGATCCGGATCGCCTCGCGCACGTCGGCCAGCCGGATGTCGCGCGGGCGCAGCTCGATCACCTCGTGCGGCACGCCCAGGTCGGCGGCGAGCCGCCGGGCGTACGCCACGTCGGGGCTGTCCGGCACGCCGACCGTGACCGCCACGCAGTCCGGGTGCAGCTGCCGGGCGTGCAGCAGGGCCAGCGAGCTGTCCAGGCCGCCGGAGAGCACCACGCCGACGGTGAGGTCGGTGTCCAGCCGTACCCGGATGCTGTCGGTGAGCGCGGCACGGACGAGCAGGGCGGCCTCGTCCGGGTCGTCGATCACCGGCAGCCCGGCGCCGAGGGTGAGCAGGTCGACGTACGGGCGCAGCCGGACCGGCCCGTCAGGCTCGGCCCAGCCGTGGAACCCGGGCGGCACCTCGCTGATCGGCGAGCCGTGCCCGACCAGCGCCTTGACCTCCGAGGCGAGATGCAGGCAGCCCGGGCCGCGGGACCAGTAGAGCGGCTTCACCCCGAGCGGGTCCCGGGCCAGGTACGCCCGGCCGGTGGCCCGCTCCACCACCACGAAGGCGTACTCGCCGCGCAGCCGGCGCACCGCCTCCTCGCCCCAGTGCCGGAAGGCGGCGAGCACCACCTCGGTGTCGCCGGTGGTGCGGAACTCGTACCCGAGCCGGGTCAGCTCGGCGCGCAGTTCGTGGTGGTTGAAGACCTCGCCGTTGTAGCAGAGCACGTGCCGCTCGTCGGGCGAGATCCAGGGCTGCACCGCCCGCTCGCGGTCCACCACCCGCAACCGCCGTACGCCGGTGAGCAGGCCGTCCTCCAGCCGGGTCTCGGTCACCTCGCCGCGCGGGGCGAGGACGGCCAGCATCCGGCGGAAGGTGGCCGGGTCGGCCTCGGGGCCGATGCTCAGCGCGATCCCGCACATCCGCTCAGACCCCCATCTCGGCCTCGTACGCCCGGCGGAACCGGCGCTGGGCGGTGGGCGCGAGGCAGAGGTGCCAGGCCTGGCCCTCGTCGACCACGTTGAGCTCGCCGGCCTCCTGCCGGGCCAGCAGCAGGTCGGCGAGGAGGTCCCGGGCCCCGAACCGCCGGTACCAGGCCAGCTCCACGTCGGCCGCCCAGCCGAGGCAGTGCCCGCTGGGCACCATGGCGGCGTAGCCGAGCCGGCGCAGCCGGTACTGGTGCTCGGCGCTGCGGGCGAGGCTGGTGACCCAGAGGGGCGGGGTGCCCGGCCGGGCGGCCGCGGCGAACTCCCGGCCCACGTCGTTGAGCAGCGCGATCATCTCGCGCCGGGCCCGGCGGAACCGCAGCCCGGCGGTACGCGGGGTGGCGTCCGGGCGCAGCCGGCGCCGGACCGCCCGGAACCCGCGACCGAAAACGGTGGCGGGCTGCTCCTGGTAGCGGAAGGTGAGCAGCCCGCGCCGGCGCAGCCACTCCAGGTCGACCAGGTCGGTGCTGGTGTCGACCTGGCCGTCGGTGAGGAAGGAGGCGCTGTCCCGCCACCACATCACGTCGATGCGGGAGAGCAGGTAGATCCGCACCAGCGCGGTCAGGTCGTGCGCCGAGCTGCGGGTGTTGGGCTGGTAGCGGCTCATCTCCAGCAGCAGGGTCTCCCGGGCGCCGACGAAGCCCTGCGGGGTGGCGTCGAGAACGGCGGCGATGGCCGGCTCCCGCAGCCGCTGGTCGAGCAGCACCTGGCGGGCCGTGGTGGACGGGGCGTCCGCCAGGGCGCCCACCTCGACCAGCAGCTCCGCCACCGCGGCCCGGTACGCGGCCAGGTCCGGCTGCTCGGGCCCGGGGCGCCGGCCGGCGGCCGGGGGGAGTCGGCGGGCGGGGGCCGCGGACGCGACGGCGGATCCGGGCCGGTGGCCGGGGCTTCGGCTGGGCACTCGCATGGTCGGCCCCTCTCCGGGCAGGACACGGCGTAGTCGAACCTGAAAAACACCGTAATCACCAGGATCGGCAGCCCCCCTAAGGTGCTCATCCCGCCGAGAGGTCCCGAACCCAGACGTAACTGGGCGGCGCCGGCAGGCCGGCGTCGCGGCCGGCGCGGACCGCGTCGGCCAGGTGCAGCGCGGCGCCGAGGGCGGCGCGGAACAGCAGCGAGCCGGTGCTGACCCGGGCCACCCCGAGCCGGCCCAGCTCGGCCAGGTCCGGCCCGTCCGGGCGGTGCAGCACGTTGAGCGGCAGCCCCGCCTCGGCCACCAGCAACCGGACCGTGTCGTCCGGCGCGCCCGGGACGAAGAGCCCGTCCGCGCCCGCCGCCCGGTACGCCGCGGCCCGGTCCAACGCCGCCGGCAGCGGGTCGGGCACGCCCAGCCACCAGGCGTCGGTGCGGGCGTTGACGAACAACCCCGGCACGGCCGACCGCACCGCCGCGATCTTGGCGGCGGCGAGCTCCACCGGCGCGAGGGTGCCGTCCGGGCGCCCGTCCTCCAGGTTCACCCCGACCGCGCCGAGTGCGGCCAGCTCGGCGACGTACGCGGCCACCGCCGCCGGGTCGTCGCCGAAGCCGTCCTCGATGTCGACGGTGAGCAGCACCGGCAGGTCCCGCAGCCGGCGGGCCAGGTCGAGGGTCTCGCTCCGGGTCGCCCCGGTCCCGTCCGGCTTGCCGGCGGCCGCGGCCACACCGAGGCTGGTCGTGCCGACGGCCGGGTGGCCCCGGGCGGCCAGCGCCGCGGCGGAGGCGTGGTCCCAGGCGTTGGGCAGCAGGACGGGCCGGCCCGGCCGGTGCAGGGCGTGGAAGGCGGCGGCGCGGTCGGTCATCGGAACATCACCTCGATGCTGGTCGGGACACGCAGGGTGGGGTGCGGGGCGTAGCGGACGGGCGCCGCGGCGGGCCGGCAACGTGCGCGCAGCACCTCGACCACGCCGGCGGCGAGGGCGAGGGCGTGCCGCTCCCCCGGGCAGCCCCGGGGCCCGGCACCGAAGGTCAGCGCCCGCACGGGACGGTGGGCGAGGGCCAGGTGGCCGCCGTGGCCCGGGCCTGCGGGGCGGCCGT
>NZ_MUYZ01000019.1:0-46618 GCF_003013775.1 Micromonospora sp. MH33 | reverse complement strand
CGCCGCGCGGTCACGTACGAGATACCAGTTGCCGCCGCCCACTCCTTCAAATTCACGGCAGCAACTATAGCGCGCTAGATGTCGCTGAAGACCGCCGAGGCGCTAGCAGTTGTTAACCCCACCCCAGTACGGGGCGAAGTCGTTCTGGCGGTCGAGCAGCGTCGGGCTCGACGCGGTGCTCACGCTGAGCGGCAGCCGCGCGGTACGCAGGACGTCCCGCTTCCCCGACGCCAGCGCCTTGCCGGTGACGGTCACCGCGAGCCCGCTGCCGTCGACCTTGGCGGCCACCGAGACCGCACGCGGGTCGGCGGCGAGCCGCTGCGCCTCGGCGACCATCTCGCGCTGGTGGAACCGGGCCGGCTTGAACGTCACCGGCACGGAGAGCTGCCTGGCCAGGTCGCGGACGGACCCGGGGACCCGCCCCTTCCAGTAGACGGTGAGCTTGCGGTCCTCCGGCGCGGCTACCACGCCGGCGAAGCCCGCACCGCAGGCGGCCGTGATCTCGCCGGCGGCCGCGTTGAGCCGATCCTGGACCGAGAACAGTTCACGCCAGCTGGCGAACCCGCCCGGCACGGCCTCGGCCGGCTGGGTCGACGGCGCGATGGGCTCCTGCAGGTGAGAGCCGCCGGGGCAACAGTTTCCTCGGTCGAATTCGAATTCTGCGGCGGTGAATCCCGTTCACCAGACTCCTGCCACCATGCGGACTCAGCCATTTACCGAACGGGTGCCGCCATGCGACCATTGCCGGTCCATCCAATCCGGCTGTGACCAGGGAGAACGCTTAACCGCGAGCGCTTTTCCACAATCCCTGACCGCTATCGGGAAATGGCCCTTAGGTTGACCGGAAGCTCGCCTTTTTCAGCTTGCCGCCAGCGGATTCCGCCGCTCTCCCACAAAGAGAGGCCTGCCGCCCGGCCCGATAGCCGGACGCCTTATGTGCAGGGCCTGGAGGAGACGAGGCGCGGCCTGGGCCTGGACGAGTTGGCGACCGCTGCCGGGCGTCCGGGCCAGCGTCACGCACGGTGACCACCGCGTCACCTCCGTGCCCGGCCGGGCCGCCGCGACACTGCCCGCAGCGGATATTCGGAATGCGGGTAGCCTCTTTTCCATGGGCGGTTCCACACCGCCGGCCGAGATCAACTCGACGGGGGCCGGGCACGCGCGACATGAGTCCTCGCTGCTGTCCCGGCGGTTCACCGCGGCCACCATCACCGAGCTGCGGCATGCCGTCGCCGCCCGCGTCGAGGCGGCCGGACTGACCGGCGAACCGGCCGAGGGCTTCGTCCTCGCCATCCACGAGCTCGCCACCAACGCGGTACGCCACGGCGGCGGGGCGGGCCACCTGCACCTTCGGCGACAGGGCGACGAACTGCGCTGCGACGTCGTCGACCACGGCCCGGGCGCCGACCCGCCGTCGATACAGCGGGCCGGCGGGACCGAGGCCGGCGGCCGGGGCCTCTGGCTGGCGGATCACCTGGCCGACTCACTGATCCTCCGTCGCCGCGCCGACGGCCTGACCGCCACCGTCACCATCGGGCTGCGCTGACCGCGCCGGCAGGGCGCGCTCAGTCGGTCGGCAGGAGCGGGCGCATGAAGGTTCGCTCGTACCGCAGGACACAACCCGACTCGTCACGGATGCGGTCGGCCGCGACGAACTCCGGGTCGTCGCCGAACCGTGCGCGGTAACGCTCGTACGCTGCCAGGCTCTCGAAGCTGAACAACGCCTCGGCCCGGTCGCTGGCCCCCTCCGCCGGCAGGAAATAGCCGTGGTGCACACCGCCGTGCTCGGCCACCAGCCGCATCCACTCGCGGGCGAAGCGTTCGAACGCCTCGATCTGCGCGGGGTCGATGGTGTAGTGCACGACACAGGTGATCATGGCACCACCTTACGGGCCGGTCGCCGCGGATCACGGCCAGGCGGCGCACTCCCGCCCGACGCCCGGCGGGACACCGGTCAGGCGGGACGCAGGTGGGTGTGCCGGCTCTTGCGCCCCGCCTCGTACGCGGCACGGGCGGCCCGCCCCGCAGCGGTGCTGGCGACCTCGGCGACCGGTACGTCCCACCAGGCGCCGGCGTCCGGACCGGCCTGGAACCGGTCGGTCCGGACATGCACCACGGTGGTCCGGGTGGCCGCCGTCGCCGTCGCCAGCGCCGCCCGGAGCTGCGCCATGGTCGACACCCGGATCAGGTCGGCGCCGAGGCTAGCCGCGTTGGCGCCGAGGTCGACCGGCAGCGGCGCCCCGGCCCGGTCCGTGTAGGCGGTGCCGAGCCGGTGCGCGCCGACGCTCTCCGACAGCCGGCCGATCGAGGCGAAGCCCGAGTTGTCGACCAGCACCACGACCAGCTTGACGCCCTCGGCGACCGCGGTGGCCAGCTCGCTCGGCAGCATCAGGTAGGACCCGTCGCCGACCAGCACGAAGACCTCGCGCTCGGGCGCGGCCAGCTTCACCCCGATCCCGCCGGCGATCTCGTAGCCCATGCAGGAGTAGCCGTACTCCACGTGGTAGCTCTTCGGGTCGCGGCTGCGCCACAGCCGGTGCAGGTCGCCGGGCATCGACCCGGCCGCGCACACCACCACGCCGCGCGGGCCGGCGGCGTCGTTGACGGCGCCGATCACCGCGGTCTGGGTGGGCGGCGCGTCCGGGTCGGCGTGCCGGGCGGCGTCCGCCACGGCCGTCCACCGCTCGCGCAGCCGGGCCACCGACTCCCGGTACGCCGGCTCGGTGCCCCAGCCGGCGCAGGCCTCGTCGAGGGCGGCGAGGCTCTCCCGCGCGTCGCCGACAACCTGCGTGCCGGACAGTTTCGCCGCGTCGAAGCCGGTGACGTTGAGGTTCACGAAGCGCGCCCCGTCGCCGAAGAGGGTCCCCGAGGCGGTGGTGAAGTCGCTGTAGCGGGTGCCCACCCCGATCACCACGTCCGCGCCGGCCGCGATCTCGTTGGCCGCGGTGGTCCCGGTGACGCCGACCGCGCCGACGGCGAGCGGATGGTCGTGCGGCAGCGCGCCGGTGCCGGCCTGGGATTCGGCCACCGGCACCCCGTGCTCCTCGGCGAACCGCCGCAGCGCCCCGGTGGCCCCGCTGTAGATGACCCCGCCGCCGGCCACCACGAGCGGCCGGCGGGCCGCCCGCACGATCCCGGCCGCCCGGGCCAGCGCCGCCTCGTCGGCGCGGGGGCGCGGCACGTGCCAGACCCGCTCGGCGAACAGCTCGTCGGGCCAGTCGTACGCCTCGGCCTGCACGTCCTGCGGCAGGGCGAGGGTGACCGCGCCGGTCTCGGCCGGGTCGGTGAGCACCCGCATGGCGGCCAGCAGCGCGGCCGGCAGCTGTTCCGGGCGGTTGATCCGGTCCCAGTAGCGGGAGACCGGCCGCAGCGCGTCGGTGACGCTGACGTCGTAGGAGCGGGGGTCCTCCAGTTCCTGGAGCACCGGGTTGGCCACCCGGGTGGCGAAGACGTCGCCGGGCAGCAGCAGCACCGGCAGCCGGTTGATGGTGGCACCGGCGGCGCCGGTGACCAGGTTGGTCGCGCCGGGGCCGATCGAGGTGGTGCAGGCCAGGGTGCTGAGCCGGTCCGTCATCCGGGCGTACGCCGCCGCCGTGTGCACCATGCCCTGCTCGGTGCGGCAGAGGTGGTACGGCAGGTCGGCGCCGGCGCCGGCCAGGGCCTCGCCGATCCCGGCGACGTTGCCGTGGCCGAAGATGCCGAAGCAGGCCGGGATGAGCCGTTGCCGCCGCCCGTCGCGTTCGGAGAACTGCCGGGTCAGGAACGCCACCAGCGCCTGCGCCACCGTCAACCTGGGCATGACGCCTCTTTCGTTCCGGGCCGGGTCAGCGGCAGCCGCGGGTCCACCGGCTGGCCGGCCCAGCTGCCCCGGATCCAGCCGTGCCGGGGATCGTCCACACAGGCCATGGTCCGGGCGGCGCCGGGTCCGGCCAGCACGTTCAGGTAGTACAGGTCGTAGCCCGGGGCGGCCATCGACGGCCCGTGGTAGCCGTACGGGACGAGCACCACGTCACCGGTGCGCACCTCGGCGAGCACATCGACGGGCCGGTCGGCGGTGCCGTAGACCCGCTGGTAGCCCACCGGACCGTCGCCCGGCGCGCCGCCGGCCACCTCGAAGTAGTAGACCTCCTCCAGCGCGGCCTCCACCCGCCCGTCGTCATACGTCCGGTCCTGCTCGTGCTTGTGCGGCGGGTACGACGACCAGTTCCCGCCGGGCGTGAGCACCTCCACGGCGACCAGCCGGTCGCAGTCGAAGGCGTCCGGCGCGCAGAAGTTGTTGACCTGCCGGCTGGCCGGCCCGGCGCCGCGCAGTTCCACCGGCACGTCCCGGGCCGCGCCGTAGCGGGGCGACAGCCGGCGGGCGGCCCGCGCGGACGGCAGCGCGAACCGCCCCGCGCCGCGGATCGTCACGCCGGCGTCCCGGGGCAGGTAGGCGAAGTCGGTGACCGCGCCGAACACCGACTCGCGTCCGGTCAGCGCGAGCCGCAGCCCGTCGCAGTGCACGGTGGCGGCGCCGGCCAGCGGCAGGACCAGCATCTCGTCGTCGCCGGTGGCGAAACTGACCTCGCCGCCGGCGGGCAGGGTGAGCACCCGCAGGCCGGCGTAGGTCCAACCGGCCCGCTCGGGCGTGACCTCCAGCCCCCACGGCGCCCGGGCCGTACCGCCCCAGGGCAGGTGCGCGTCGCCGGTCCTCACGCGTCCTGCCCGGTGGGCAGCAGCGAGCCGGCCAGGTCGACGGCGGCGGCCACGTCGTCGTCGGGCGGGTAGAGCAGCGCCCGGCCGACCACCAGGCCGCGCACGCCGGGTAGCCGCAGCGCCCGCGCCCACCGCGCGTAGACCACGTCGGGCGCCTCCACCGGGTCGCCGCCGAGCAGCAGGACCGGCAGCGTGGTCGCGGCCATGACCTGCTCCATCTCGTCGACGGCCGGCAGCTTCAGCCAGGTGTACGCGCTGGTCGAGCCGAGCGCCTGCCCGACGCTGACGCCCTTGATGACCGCCTCGGGGCGCAGGTCGGCGCTGACCCGGCGGCCGTCCCGGGCCACCCAGAGCGGCTCGACCAGGGCCACGGTGCGGTGCGCGGCGAGGGCGGTGACCGCCTGGGCGCAGGCCTGGAGGGTGGCGGCGGTGCCCGGGTCGTCCGGGTCGATCCGGCAGAGCATCTTGCCGCCGTCGTAGCGCATCGCGGCGATGCTGTCGGCGTCGTAGGCGGTGAACCGGTCGTCGAGTTCGAAGGTGGCGCCGGAGAGGCCGCCGCGGTTCATCGAGCCGATGGCCAGGCGGTTCTCCAGCGCCCCGAGCAGCAGCAGGTCCTCCAGGATGTCCGGGGTGCCGAGCACGCCGTCGACGCCGGGCCGGGACAGCGCCACGCGCAGCCGGTCGAGCAGGTCCACCCGACCGGCCATGGCCATCGGCCGGTCCCGCACCCCGAGGGCGCCGCGGGCCGGGTGGTCGGCGGCGATGACGAACAGCGGCCGGCCGGGTTCGGGCCAGGGTCGACGGGTACGGCGGGCGGCGGCTTCGGCGATCGCCTGCGGCCGGTGCGCGCGGGTGCGGGTCAGCGCCTCGTACTCGGTGCTCACCGGTCTTCTCCTGTCAGGACGGCGGTCGACGACGCCGTACGCGGCACGGCGTCCCCGGCCAGCGCCACGGTCTCGGCGTAGTCGGGCATGGCGGCGGAGCAGGCCAGGCGGGAGGCCACGATCGCCCCGGCGGCGTTGGCGAAGCGCAGGGTGCGCTCCAGCGGCCAGCCGCGCAGCAGCCCCAGGCAGAGCGCGCCGCCGAACGCGTCGCCGGAGCCGAGCCCGTTGACCACGTCGACCGGGACCGGCGGCACCCGTACGCTCTGCTCCGCGGTGCGGGCGAGCACGCCCGCCGGCCCGAGCTTGACCACGGCGAGCCGGGGCCCGCGTTCGAGCAGCAGGTCGGCGGCCCGGTCCGGGTCGCGGGTGCCGACGGCGATCTCCACCTCGTCGAGGTTGCCGACCGCGACGGTGACCCGGGGCAGCGCCTCGGCGACGGCCGCGGTCGCGGCCGCCGGGTCGGGCCAGAACATCGGCCGGTAGTCCAGGTCCAGCACGGTGTGCGGGCGGCCGGCTCGGGCGGCGAGCGCGGCCGTGTGCGCGTCCCGGCTGGGCTGCTGGCACAGGCCGGTGCCGGTGAGCCAGAACACGCGGGCCGAGACGATCGCGTCGAGGTCCAGTTCCTCGGAACGGATCTGCAGGTCCGGGGCGGTGGGGGTGCGATAGAACCAGAGCGGGAAGTGGTCCGGCGGGAAGATTTCGCAGAAGGTGATCGGGGTGGGCAGCCCGTCGACCGGGTGGACGTGGCGGTCGTCCACACCGAACTCGCGAAGCGCCCGGTGCACGTAGTCGGCGAACGCGTCGGCGCCGGTGCGGGTGATCACCCCGGCGCGCAGCCCCTGCCGGCTGGCCGCGACCGCCACGTTGGTGGGGCTGCCGCCGAGGAACCTGCCGAAGGTCTCGACCTCGGCCAGCGGCGTGGCGACCTGCAACGGATAGATGTCCACCCCGACCCGGCCGATGGTGAGCACATCGAGCATGCGGCGCCCTCCGTCCCGGCCGGCGTCGGCGTGCCCGCCAGCTCGATCCCGTCCCTGATTGGTAACAGTGCTCCATGAGTTGTGTCAATGTGTTGTCATGACATCTGCCCTCTGCGCTGGGTGATCGCTTCGGTACAGTGGCGCCCGTCAGCACGCCCCGATCCCGCACAGCCGCAGCGAGGAGGTTTCCGTGACCGGCCCCGAGATCGCGGTCGACCGCAGCAGCCCGGTCCCGCTCTACTTCCAGGTCGCCGAGCAGTTCGCCGCGGCGATCCAGCGCGGTGACCTGGCCCCGGGTGACCGCCTGGACAGCGAGTTGCAACTGGCCGACCGGCTCGGGTTGTCCCGGCCCACCGTGCGGCAGGCGATCCAGCACCTGGTCGACAAGGGACTGATCGTGCGCCGGCGCGGTGTGGGCACCCAGGTGGTCCGGGGTGAGGTACGCCGGGCTGTCGAGTTGACCAGCCTGCACGACGATTTGGTCCGGGCCGGCCAGCGACCGTCCACCTCGGTGCTGGAACTGGCGACGGTGGCCTGCCCGCCGGCGGTCGCCGCGGCGCTCGGCCTGCCGCCCGGCGGTGAGGTGCAGCACCTGCGCCGGCTGCGCTTCTCCGACGGGGAACCCCTCGCGCTCATGGAGAACTGGCTCCCGGTCGACCTGCCGCGGCTCACCATGGCGGCCCTGCAGGCCGACGGCCTCTACGCGATCCTGCGCGCCGGCGGCCGGCGGATCCGCGGCGCCCACCAGCGGATCGGGGCGCGGGCCGCCACCGCCGCCGAGGCGCAGATGCTCGGCGAGCGGCGCGGCGCGCCGCTGCTGACCATGACCCGCACCGCGTACGACGACCAGGGCCGCTACGTCGAGCACGGCGCGCACATCTACCGGGCCAGCCGCTACTCCCTCGAGGTCACCGTCGCCGAGCGGTGACGGTGGATGTTTCGCGCTCATTTCAGTGACAGGTATTTACGTCGTCAGGCTGTCATGACATTGTGGCCGCAAGCACCGCCGGCGGCGGACGTGCGGCCGGCGGGGCGACCCCGCGAGTCTCTTCGAAGTCACTCCTTGCGAAGGGAAACAGCCCATGTCAGCCAAGCCGAGACGCGCAGCGGGCGTGCTCGCCGCGCTCACCGCCGTCGCCCTCGCCGCCACGGCCTGCGGCGGCTCGGACGAGCCCGCCGGCAAAGACGCCAAGAACATCACCCTCACCATTTCCGCGAACTCCATCGTGGGCGGCAAGAACTCCGCCGGCGCGGAGTGGATCGAAAAGTGGGTCATCCCCAAGTTCGTCGAGGCGCAGAAGGCCAAGGGCGTCACCGCCAAGGTGACGTTCGTGCCCAGCGGCGTCGACGACGAGCAGTACAAGACCAAGCTGGCCCTGGACCTGCGCTCCAAGGGCGGCGCCGACGTGATCGCCGTGGACGGCATCTGGGTCGGCGAGTTCGTCCAGGCCGGCTACCTCAAGCCGCTGTCCGAGGTGGCCGGGAACCAGGTCGACTCCTGGGAGGGCTGGTCCCAGATCCCGGAGACCGTGCAGGGCCTCGGCTCGTTCGAGAACAAGCGTTACGGCATCCCGCTGGGCACCGACGGCCGGGTCCTCTACTACAACAAGAAGCTCTTCGCCCGGGCCGGCCTGCCCGCCGACTGGCAGCCGAAGAGCTGGCAGGAGATCCTCGACGCCGGCACGAAGCTCAAGGCGCTGCCCGGGGTGACCCCGATCCAGATCAACGCCGGCACCGCGATGGGCGAGGCCACCTCCATGCAGGGTGCGTTGCCGCTGCTGGCGGGCGCGGGCGGCGAGATCTACAAGGACGGCAAGTGGTCCGGCGCCACCCAGCCGGTCAAGGACATGCTCGAGTTCTACACCAAGGTCTACGGCGGCGGCCTGGGCGACCCGAAGCTCCAGCAGGAAGCCAAGGGGCGCGACAAGTCGTTCGCCGAGTTCGCCGCCGGCAAGATCGGCATCCTCGCCGAGGGTGACTACTTCTGGCGCAGCGTCGTCAACCCGACCACCGGCATCGCCAAGATGGCCGACCGGGACACCACCGTCGGGTACGCGATGATTCCCGCCAAGCAGCCCGGCGCCGGCATCCGCGGTCAGGACTTCGTCAGCATGTCCGGTGGCGGCGTCCGGGTGCTCAACCCCAACTCCAAGTTCCCCTCCCAGGCGTGGGAACTGCTGTCGTTCATGCACTCGGCGGAGGGCGTCAAGGCCGAACTGGCCGGCGACAAGCGGATCACCGCGCGGACCGACGTCAACAAGGAGGTCCTCGCGGGCGACCCGATGCTGAGCTTCATCACCGAGAAGGTGCTGCCGGTGACCGCGTACCGGCCGCCGCTGGCGGTGTACCCGCAGGTGTCGGTGGCGCTGCAGGAGGCGACCGCCGCGGCCGCGGCGGGCAAGAGCGCCGACGAGGCGGCCGCCGCGTACCAGAAGAAGGTCGAAGGGATCGTCGGTGGCCCAGGTAACGTCACCTCCTGATCAGGTGGTGGAGGGGAGGCGCCCGGTCACGGGCGCCTCCCCGGCCCCCGACGCCGCCGGCCTCGGCCGGGCCCGGGCCACCGGGTTCCTCGTCCCGGCCATGGTGCTCATCCTGGTCTTCCTGGTGGTGCCGGCCGCGTGGACGGTCTACCTGGGCGTGACCAACTACCGGCTGACCGGCCTGGCCGCCGCCCACCCCGAGGTCGTCGGCCTGGACAACTACACCCAGGCCCTCGGCGACGAGCGGTTCCGCACCTCGCTGCTGCTCACCCTCCAGTTCGTCCTCGGCTCGGCGGTCATCGGCCAGGCCGGGCTGGGCTTCGCCATCGCGTTCGCGCTGCGCGACCGCCGCGGCCCGCTGCGCCGGGTGGTCGAGGGGTTCGTCCTGCTCTCCTGGATCCTGCCCAGCTCGGTGGTCGCCTTCCTGTGGATCGCCCTGCTCGACCGGGACGCCGGCACGCTCAACGCGCTGCTCGGCATCCCCGGAACGGCCTGGCTGCTGGACCACCCGATGCTGTCGATCATCGTCTTCAACACGTGGCGCGGCACGGCGTTCTCGATGATGCTCTACGCCGCCGCGCTGGAGAACGTCCCCCGGTCGCACCTGGAGACCGCCCGGCTGGCCGGCGCCTCGACCTGGCAGCAACTGCGCGACGTGGTCTTCCCCCGCATCCGCGGGCACGTACTGACCAACCTGTTGCTGATCAGCCTCTGGACGTTCAACGACTTCGCGCCGTTCCTGATCACCGCCGGCGGGCCCGAGCAGCGCTCGGAGATCCTGCCGGTCTACGTCTACAAGGTGGCGCTCTCCGGCGGCGAACTCGGCTTCGGCGCCGCCATCTCGTTCATCATGCTGCTGATCAACCTGGTCATCGCGCTGGTCTACCTGCGCATGCTGGGCCGGCGGAAGGAGCCGGCGTGACCACCGATACGGCACCCGCACCCACCGAGTCGACCCGGCCCACCGTGGCGGTACGCCACCTGCTCGCCCAGGTCGGCCGCTACACGTTCCTCTGCGCCGTACTGGGCTTCTTCGCGCTGCCGCTGCTGTGGCTGGCCACCGCCCCGTTCGACGACACCCCGACCGTCACGGCCTCGCTGCCGCGGTTCACCCTGGACAACTTCCGTGCCCTGTTGGACAACCCGTACGCGCTGAGCTCGCTGCTCAACTCGGTCTACCTGGCCGCCGGCACCGCGGCGCTGGTGGTGACCTTCGCCGCGCTCGCCGCGTACGCGCTGAGCCGGGTCCGGGTGCCCGGCCGCGACGCGCTGCTCTACGGGCTGCTGCTGCTGTCGTCGATCGTCACCGGCACCGCCACCATGGTGCCGCTGTTCGAGCTGGCCTTCCGGCTGAACCTGATCGACTCCCGGCTCGGCGTCATCCTGATCCTCAGCGGCGGGCTGCTGCCGGCGGCCATCTTCATCCTCAAGGACTTCATGGACTCCACCCCGACGTCCTACGAGGAGTCGGCCCGGGTCTTCGGCGCCAGTCCGTTGCAGATCATGCGGCACATCGTGGTGCCGCTGGTCCGCCCCGGCCTGGCCACCGTCGGGGTCTGGGCGGTGGCCAACGTCTGGGGCAACTTCCTGGTGCCGTTCCTGCTGCTGCGCGGGCCCGACAAGGCCCCCGCCGCCGTGATCATGTACACCCTCTACACCGAGGGCGGGCAGGCCGACCTGCGGCTGCTCTCCACCTTCTCGCTGCTCTACTCGCTGCCGGTGGCGCTCATGTTCGTCTTCGTCAGCAGCCGGTACGGGTTCCGCTTCCACGGAGGGATCAAGCGCTGATGTCCGCCATCACCATGCGCGAGCTGACCAAGGTCTACCCCGGCGGGGTACGCGCCCTGGACGCCCTCGACCTGGAGATCGCCGACGGGGAGTTCTTCGCCCTGCTCGGCCCGTCCGGCTGCGGCAAGACCACCCTGCTGCGCACCATCGCCGGGCTGGAGGTCGCCTCCGGCGGCAGCGTGCGGATCGGCGAGCGCGATGTCACCGGCCTGCCGCCGGGCAAGCGGGACGTGGCCATGGTCTTCCAGGACTACGCCCTCTTCCCGCACATGACGGTGCGGGACAACATCGCCTACCCGCTGCGGATCAAGAAGGTCGACCGGCGCAGCCGCGGCAGCAAGGCCGCCGACACCGCCGAGGAACTCGGCCTCTCCGGGCTGCTGGAGCGCCGCCCGGGTCAGCTCTCCGGCGGCCAGCAGCAACGCGTCGCCCTGGCCCGGGCGATGGCCTGCCATCCGCAGGTGTTCCTGCTCGACGAGCCGCTGTCCAACCTGGACGCCCGGCTGCGGCTGGAGGCCCGGACCTTCCTCAAGCGCCTCCAGCGGGAACTCGGCGTCACCACCGTCTTCGTCACCCACGACCAGGCCGAGGCGCTCGCCCTGGCCGACCGGATCGCGGTGATGGAGGGCGGCCGGATCCGCCAGGTCGGCACCCCCACC
Source organism: Micromonospora sp. MH33 (assembly GCF_003013775.1). Lineage (NCBI taxonomy): Bacteria > Bacillati > Actinomycetota > Actinomycetes > Micromonosporales > Micromonosporaceae > Micromonospora > Micromonospora sp. MH33. Next base: position 35,132 of record NZ_MUYZ01000019.1, on the reverse strand, counting down.
GAGGTGTTCCGCCGCCCCGCCAACACCTTCGTGGCCGGCTTCATCGGCTCCACCCCGATGAACCTCGTCGACGCGCGGGTGCACGGCGACGAGCTGGCCGTGGGTCCGGCCCGGCTGCCGCTGCCCGACGACTCGCGCGGTCACGTCACCGACGGCGAGCGGTTGGTCTACGGCATCCGCCCCGAATACCTCGACTACTCCCCCACCGCGGTCCCGGGCGCGCTGACCGGCGAGGTCGTCGTCGTGGAGAACCTGGGCAGCGTCTCCCTCGTCTCCTTGGACGTACCGGCCGACGACACCGGTGCGGACGACTCCGGTGCGGGCGACGCTGCCGGCGCGGAGCGGACCAGCGTGCAGGTCGTCGTACCCGAGGGGGGCGAGCCCGAACCGGGCGACAACGGCTGGGTGGTGCCCCGCCCCGGCCGGTCGCTGCTCTACCGCGACGGGTCCCTGGTGACCGTCACCGCCACGGCCGAGGTGCCGGCCCCCCGCGCCGGCGCCGCCGTCCGGAGCTGACCATGGTCGTGCACCGCGGCAGGTGGACCCTGCAGGACCGCGTCGACGACGTGCTGCGCTCCCTGCCGGTCACCGTCGCACCCGGCACCGCGGCGCTCACCGTCCGGCTGGACTACCCCCGCGAGGCCGGGGTGCTCGACCTCGGCTGCGTCGGACCGGGCGGCTTCCGCGGCTGGTCCGGCGGGGCCCGCGACGGCTACACCATCGCCGCCGACTGGGCCACCCCGGGCTACCTGCCCGGCGAGCTGGAGCCCGGCGAATGGCAGGTGCTGCTGCGGTTGCACCGCATCCCACCCGAGGGGCTGGACTACGAGGTCACCGCCACCACCAGCACCACGCCGCAGCCCGCGCCGCCCGCACCGGCGGCGCCACCCCGTCCCGACCGCCCACCGCGCCGCGACCTGCCCGATGCCGACGGCCGGCACTGGCTCGCCGGTGACCTGCACGCGCACACCGTGCACAGCGACGGCGCGCACACCATCGACGAGCTGGCCGCGCTCGCCGCCGCACGTGGTCTGGACTTCCTCGCCGTCACCGACCACAACACCGTCAGCCACCACCCGTGGCTGCCGGCCGCCTCCGCCCGCTACGGCATCGCCCTGCTGCCCGGCCAGGAGGTCACCACCGACCGGGGGCACGCCAACGTGTTCGGCCCGGTGGGCTGGGTCGACTTCCGCCGCCCGCCGGACGAGTGGCTCGCCGCCGCCCGGCGCGACGGCGGGCTGATGTCGGTCAACCACCCCCTCGGCGGCGACTGCGCCTGGCGGCAGTCGCTGACCGAGCGGACCCGGCTGGTCGAGGTGTGGCACTCCGGCTGGTGGGACCGCACCTGGGGCGCCCCGCTGGCGTGGGCGCGCGCGTGGCGGGCCGACGTCGTGGCGGTGGGCGGCAGCGACTTCCACCGTCCCGGCGACGACGCGCTGCCCGGCTCGCCCACCACCTGGGTGCTCGCCGACCGCGACAGCGCACCCGGCGACGCCCTGCTGGACGCGCTGGGCGGTGGCCGTACCGCCGTCTCCGCCGACCCCGACGGGCCGCTCCTGCTGCGCCTCGGTGACGAACTGCTGGCGCTCGACGCCGACGGCGCGCTGCTGGCCTACCCGGACGGGCGGCACCGGCTGGTCCGTGGCGACCGGTGCCTGCTGCCGGCCGGCGACGGACTGCACGTCCTGGAGTCCCACCGCATGGAGGTGATCGCACTGTGCAGCTGACCGGACGCACCCGGGTGGCCGGCGCCCCCGTCAACTACGGCATCTACCGGACCACCGACGCACCCGTCGGCCCCGACGACCTGCTCGCGGCACTGGCCCGCGACGGCTACACCGGGGTGGACTCCGGCCCGATCGGCTATCTCGGCACCGGTGAGACCCTCGCGCGGCGGCTGGGCACGACCGGCATCGGGCTCGCCGGCGGCTGGGTCGACCTGCGTTTCGCCGACCCGGCCGGCTTCGCCGCCGACCTGGTGCAGCTCGACGCCGCGCTCGACGTGTTCACCGCCGCGCCGGCCGGCGACCCCCGGTTCGCGCCCCGACCGACGCTGGCCTGCCCCGGCAACCCGGGCCGGATGGCCCGGCCCGGGACGCCGACCGACCTGGCGTCGGCGCTGCCCGCCGCGGCCTGGCCGGACTTCGCCGCCCGGGTGCAGCAGGCCGCCGACCGGTGCCGCGACCGCGGCCTGGAACCGGTGTTCCACTACCACCTGGGCACCGACGTGGAGACCGAGGCGGAGGCCGACCGGCTGCTCGAACTGACCGACATCGCCATCTGCCTGGACACCGGGCACCTGGCGCTGGCCGGCGGCGACCCGGTGGCCGCGGTACACCGCTGGGCCGGCCGGATCGGCCAGGTGCACCTCAAGGACGCCGACCTCGCCGCCCACGCCCGGGTCCGGGCGGCCGGCGGCGGGCTGATGGACGTGGTCGCCGCCGGCGGCTTCTGCGCGCTGGGCCGCGGCGACGTCGACCTGGCCGGCGTGCTCGCCGGTCTCGACGACGTCGGCTACGCCGGCTGGCTGGTGGTCGAGCAGGACGCCCCGGAGGACGGCCGGGACCTCGACCGGATCCGCGCCGACCAGCACGCCAACCGGCGGTGGCTCGAGGAGGCGCTGCGATGACCGAGCCGGGCAAGCGGATCCGGATCGCGGTGGCCGGGCTGGGCATCATCGCCCGCGCCGTGCACCTGCCGTTGCTGCAACGCCGCGGCGACCTGTTCGAGATCGTCGCGCTGGCCGACCTGTCCCCGTCCCGGGTGACCGAACTGGGCGAGCGGTACGGCGTCGAGCCCGCCCGCCGCTACACCGACGCGACCCGGATGGTGTCCGACGGCGGCTGCGACGGGGTGCTGCTGGCCACCTCCGGCTCGCACGGCGAACTGGCCGCGCTGGCGCTGCGCGCCGGCCTGCCGGTGCTCTGCGAGAAGCCGCTGGCATACACGCTCGCCGAGACGGCCCGGTTGAGTGAGCTGGGCGCCGGCGGCGCGGGGCTGATGGTCGGCTACATGAAGCAGTACGACCCGGCGGTGGCGGAGGCCGCGCGGCTGCTGGCAGAACTCGGCGGCGCGGAACGGGTGCACGCCGTGGAGGTGACCGTGCTGCACGCCGGCGGCGACCGGCAGCTGCGCTTCGCCAACCTGCCCCCGGCCGCCGGCGACGTGCCGGCCGAGGAGGTGGCCCGGCTGTCCGCCGCCGACCGGCGGCTGCTCGACGCCGCCGTCGGCACCGACCCGGGCGCGCGCACCCTCTACCAGATCCTGATCAACAGCATCTCGCACGACCTGTCCCTGCTGCGGTTGTTCACCGGTGCACCGGCCACGGTGGAGCAGGTCGCCACCTGGCCGCTGGCTCCCGACGGCCCGGCCGAGCCGTCGGTGGAGATCAGCGGACGGCTGCCCGGCAGTGCCCGCTACGGCGTCCGGTGGCTCAACCTGCCGGACTATCCCGCCTACCGGGAGACGGTCACCCTGCACCACGCCCGCGGCTCGCTGGAGCTGGTGTTCCCCTCGCCGTACCTGCTCAACGCGCCGACCACGCTGACCGTGGTGGACGAGTACGGCGGCGGCGAGCGGCGGGCCGCGTACCGGTCGGTGACCGAGGCGTTCGAGCAGGAGCTGGTCGCGTTCCACGCGATGGTCACCGCGGGCACCGCCCCGCTGACGGGCATCGCCGAGGGCGCGGCAGACGTACGGACCAGCCAGCAGGTGGTACGCCGCTACGGTGAGCTGACCGGGGCGGCGATCGGCGGAGAGGCGGCGAGCTGATGACGCGACCGACCGAGATCATCGTGGTACCGCACACCCACTGGGACCGGGAGTGGTACGAGCCGTTCCAGCGGTTCCGGCTGCGGCTGGTGGCGCTGCTCGACGAGGTCTTCGACCGGATGGAGCACGACCCGCGGCAGCGGTTCACCCTGGACGGGCAGCTCGCGGCGGTCGACGACTACCTGGAGGTCCGCCCGGAGCGGCGGGAGCAGGTGATCGAGCTGGTCCGCGCCGGCCGCCTGTCGGTGGGCCCCTGGCAGATCCTGCTCGACGAGTTCCTCTGTTCCGGGGAGAACATCGTCCGCAACCTGGAACGAGGGCTGGCCCGCAGCGCCGACCTGGGCGGCGCCATGCCGGTCGGCTACCTGCCCGACATGTTCGGCCACATCGCCCAGATGCCGCAGATCCTGGCCGGCGCCGGGCTGGCCCACGCCTGCGTGTTCCGCGGTGTGCCCGAGCGGGTGCACCACCACGCCTTCGCCTGGCAGGCGCCCGACGGCACCACCGTCCGCACCCAGTACCTGCCCGGCGGCTACGGCAACGCCGCCGGCCTGATGGACGACGCCGCCCAGGTCACCCGCCGGGCCGGCGACCTCGCCGACCGGCTCGCCGGCTGGCGCCCGGCCGGCGACGACAGCCCGGTCCTGGCCATGTACGGCACCGACCACGCCGCTCCGGCGCCGGACGCCCCGGACCTGCTGGCCACCGCCGACCTCGCCGGCACCCGGCTGCGGCTGGGCACTCTCGCCGAGTACTTCGCCACCCAGCCGGCCACGGTCGACGGCCTGCGGGTGGTCCGCGGCGAGCTGCGCTCGCACGCCCGGGCCAACATCCTGCCGGGCGTGATCTCCGTCCGCGCCCACCTCAAGCAGGCGATGAACCGCGCCGAGCGGCGCGTCGAGCGGTACGCCGAACCGCTCGCCGCCCTGACCCACGACGGGTCGGTGCAGCGCTTCCTCGACATGGCCTGGACCCGGCTGATCGACGCGAGCTGCCACGACTCGGTGACCGGCTGCGGCTGCGACGAGACCGCCGAGCAGGTCGCGGCCCGCCTCGCCGAGGCCGACCAGCTGGGCCGGGCGGTCTGCGACCTGGTCGGGGCTCGGCTGGCCGCCACCGTGCCCCGGGACGGCTACCTGCTGTTCAACCCCACTCCGGCGGCCCGTACCGCCCTCGTGCGCCTGGACGTGGCGGTGCCGGCCGACGGCAGCGTGGCGCTCGCCGACGCCGCCGGCCGCAGCGTGGCCGCGCAGGTCCTCGACCGGAGCCGCACGGTGCTCGCCGACGACGTGGTGCCGGCGGCCGACCTGCCGGCCGTGCTCACCCGGGTCCACGGCCGGGAGCTCTACGGCCAGGAGGTCACCGCCTGGTCGGTGTCGCCCGACGACGCCAGCCTCACCTTCGAGGTGGCCCGGCACGGCGACCCGGCCTTCGACGTGGCGGACGTCCAGCTGGCGCTCGCCGCCGCCGGGCCGGCCGACCGGTGGCGGGTACGGATCCTCGCCGCTCCCCGGGCCACCGTCGCCGCGCTGGTCGACGTGCCGCCGCTCGGGCACGCCGCGGTCCGCCCGGTGCCGCTCCCGGCGACCGCGGCGCCCGGATCCGCCCCGGTCACGGTGGCCGGCCGCGGCCTCGACAACGGCCTGCTCCGGGTCGACGTCGCCGAGGACGGCACGCTGGCGCTGTCCACCCCGGACGGGGTGACCGTGGACGGGGTCGGCCGGCTCGTCGACGGCGGCGACGTGGGCGACAGCTACAACTACGCCCCGCCGGCCGCCGACGAACTGGTCGACAAGCCACGGGCGGTGCGGACCGTGGTGCGCCACGACGGGCCGCTGGTGGCCGTCCTGGACGTGGTGCGCGAGTACCGGTGGCCGGTGGCCGCGGACGTCGACGCCGGCTCCCGCGCCGTGGACCGCGAACCGGTCACCGTGACCAGCCGGGTCGAGCTGCGCCGCGGCGAGCGGTTCGTCCGGCTGCGCGTCGAGTTCGACAACCGCTGCGACGACCACCGGGTCCGGCTGCACCTGCCGCTGCCGTCACCGGCCGACGCCTCGTACGCCGAGGGCCAGTTCGCCGTCGTGGCGCGCGGCCTGACGGCGGAGGGCGGTGGCGGTGAGGTGCCGCTGCCCACCTTCCCGGCCAACGGGTTCGTCGCCGCCGGCGGTCCGGACGGGGCGCTCGCCGTGCTGCTGACCCAGCCCACCGAGTACGAGCTGACCGACTCCGGCCGCGAGCTGGCGGTCACCGTGCTGCGGTCGATCGGGATGCTGTCCCGCAACCGGCACGCCCTGCGGGACGAGCCCGCCGGTCCGCAGCTGCCGACGCCGGAGGCGCAGTGCCGCGGCGCCCGCACCGTCGAGCTGGCGGTGCTGCCGTACCGGGGGGCCTGGCACGAGGCCGGGGTGCTGGCGGCGGCCGAGGCGTACCGGCACGAGCTGCTGGCGTTCCCCGGCACCGCCGATCCGGACGCTGCGCTGCCCGCGCCTGCGGTCGGGCTCTCCGTCGACGGTGCCGGCGTCGCGCTGACCAGCGTCCGGGACCGGGCGGGCCGCACCGAGGTGCGGCTGGTGGCGCAGACCCCGGCGGACACCATGGCCGTGCTCGGCGGCGCGACCGTCCGCGGCGCGTGGCGGGCCGACCTGCTCGGCCGGGCCGGCGAGCCGCTCGCGGTCGACGGCGCCGGGCTGGTCCGGCTGCCGCTGCGGGCCTGGGAGATCGCCACGGTGCAACTCGACCTGTCCTGACTCACCGGACCTCGAACCGGCCGCGGGCGCCGCGCTCGGCGTCGACCATGACGTGGCTGACGAACGGTGGCGCGCTGCGGGCCGTGACCTGAGGACCGGCCGGTATCCCGCTCGCCGGAGCGCCGCCACCTACCGCGGGCGCGGTGCGGCGTTGTCGAGGTTGAGCAGTCCGGCGTCGACCACGGCCCGGCTCATCGGCCGGGTGAGCTCGGCGAGGCGGGCGCACCCGTCGGTGCCGAGCGCCGCGTACGCAGGCGTCGCGAGCCGGTCGGTGGCGGCCTCGAGCCACGCGCGCTGCGCCCGCCCACCGGCGGTCAGGGTCGGCTCCTCGCCCTCGATCAACCCGCGCCCGCGCAGCCGCTCGACCGCGTCCGCCCACTGCTCGCCGTTCCAGCCCCGCGTGCGGCGCAGGAAGCGGACCGACACCTCGCCGGACGCGGCGTGCAGCACCAGTGCCTCCAACCCGGTCAGGCCCGCCAGCACCAGGGCGGCGACGTGCCCGTCGCCGCGGAACTCCCGCAGCAGCGTCTGGGCCTGCCAGAGGACCAGGTGCGGCCGTTCCGGCCAGGGCAGCGCGGCGTGGGCGGCGAACAGCGGCCGCCCCTCGGGGTACGCGGTGGCGGACTCGGCGGCGCGGCGGGCCAGCTCGGCGGCCTGGGCCATCTCCGGGCCGTGCACCAGGTCGCCGAGCGCTCGGGTCAGGGCCGCGTCGGCGGCCGCCAGCCGGGCGGCCAGCACGGCGGCCGGCGTCGCCCGCTCCCAGGCGGCGGGCAGCACCCGGGCGACGAGGGCGGGGTTGAAGTTGAAGAAGCTGGCGACCACCGGGCCCGGGCCGACCGGTCCCAGGGCGGCCGCGCGGGAGGCGAAGTAGCCGGCCGGCTCCGCGAGGCCGAGGGCCGCGTACCGTTCGTGCGCCTCCGGCACGAAGTAGATCATCGCGTGCAGGGGTTCGGTCACCCGCCAGGCGCGGCGGACGACGGCCGGGTCGAGTGTCGCCGGCCGCTGCCAGTCGGGGTTCAGCTCGTCCGTCATGTCCGCCATGTCGCTGCCTTCCGCCGGGAACGTTACCGACGGGTAGGTTCCCATAACGGCGGCGGCCGTGTCACCTGCCGGGCAAAGGATGCCCTGTCGGGTCCTGTTGCTCAGGTCTACGGCGTGTTCTCATACCGGGACGACGATGTCACCGACCTGCGCACGGCGACCCCGTCCCAGCCGCTCGGTGACTCCATCCCCCGGCGTGAAAGGTGCAAGGATGCACAGAAGATCGACCTTCCAACTCGCGGTCCTGACCGCTACCGCGGCGACATTCCTGGCGGCCGGCGGAGCGTCGGCCGCGGCGGGTACGGCACCCTCCCTGAGCGCCTCCGCGGGTGCGGCGGCGTGTGAGCCGGGTGCCGCCGGGCACAGCGCGGCGCGGGTGGCCGAGGGCGGCACCGCACAGGAGCCGGAGCTGTACTCCAAGAACGAGGCGAACGCCTACGGCGTGATCAAGGACGCGCCGCGCCTGCCCAACGGCAGCGTCACCATCCCCACGGTCTTCCACATGATCTCCGACCACCCGCTCACCGCGGCGGAGACGACCAGGTGGAACACCCTGATCGCGGCGCAGATGACGGTGCTCAACGACTCGTACGCGGGCCGCACGGCGGCGGACGCCTCCGACACGCCGTTCCGGTTCTCGCTCGTGGACACCACGTGGACGGTGAACAGCGACTGGTACACCGTCGTGCCCGGCAAGAACGAGCGGGACATGAAGCGGGCGTTGTACACCGGCGACGCCCGCACCTTGAACGTGTACGCGGCCAACATCGGCGGCGGACTCCTCGGCTGGGCGTACTTCCCGAAGGGTTACAACAACGGCCGCGACTACATCGACGGCGTCGTGATGCTCGACGAGTCGATGCCGGGCGGGACGGCGGGCAAGTACGCCCTGGGTGACACCCTGACGCACGAGGTCGGGCACTGGCTCATGCTGGAGCACACCTTCGCGCACGGGTGCTCCGCTTCCGGCGACTACGTCGCGGACACTCCGCGCGAGGCGGCGCCGCAGTTCAACTGCCCGGTGGGTGCGGACACCTGCACGGCACCCGGGCTGGACCCGATCCACAACTTCATGGACTACACGCAGGACTCCTGCATGAACATGTTCACCGCCGGACAGGCGGACCGGATGAGTGACGCCTGGGTGGCCTTCCGGGCCGGCGGCGGCAAGCAGTAACCGCTTCCGGACGTACGTGTCGGGGTTGGTGGGCCGCGCCAGCGGCCCGCCAACCCCGACGGCTTTCGCGGCTCCGCGGCGTCAGCCGGTGAAGGACTCCGGGCCGAAGCGGCCGAAGGAGAGACGCTGGTGCCGGTCACCGGAGCGGCACGGACCGCCGTGGCGGGCGCGGCGGGGCGCGTCCCGACCAGCATCAAGGCGTACCTCTCCCGGTGACCCCCCGGCCGGCGGCCCTCACGGTCCGGGAATGCTTCCCACGGCCGGTCGGCGAGGGCGCGGTAGGAGACGGCAGGAGGCGGGTGGGGTGCCGGCCCACCGACGGCACCCCACCCACGCATCAGGTCAGCCGGTCGCGCAGCTCGCGGTGGGTGTGGTGTTGTTGCCGTTCTTGTAGAGCGTGATACCGAAATTGTTGCCGTTGCCGTTGGGGCGGGCCGTGAGCGTGCCGCTGGTGCCGCTGATCGAGGCGTTCCAGCTGTTCTGCAGGGTCTGGCCGCCATTCGTGCGGATGGTGACGACCCAACTGCTGGTGCCGCTGACCGAGAAGCTCACGTTGAACCGGTCGCTCCACTCCTCGGCACGACTGACGCTGACCGTGCAGCCGCCGCCGGGCGGCGGCGTGGTGGGGCCGGGTGCGGTGCCACCCACCGTGATGTCGGAGCTTCCGCTGCTCTGGTAGCCCTCCGTCGCCAGGATCTGGTAGTCGTGGGCGCCCAGGTTCATCCCGTACCGGGCCCACGCGTCGAAGTGGTTGCCGGCGGTGATGGTGCCGCCCACCCGCTTCGACTGCCGGACGCTCCAGTACTGGTAGAAGGTCCGGGTGCCCTCGATGGAGGGTGCGTTCACCCGCTGGGTCCGGTAGATGTCGTACGTGCCGCCGTCGCTGGTGACAGTGCCCATGAACCCCTGCCCGCCCGGCGGCCGGTAGGTGCCCCAGCTGTCGACGATGTAGTACTCGACGAGCGGGTTCCTCGTCCACCCGTAGAGGGTCAGGTACGCGTTGCCGGACGGGTTGAAGCTGCCGGAGTAAGTCACGGTCCGGCGCGCACCGGGATTCCAGCCCTTACCGGCGACGAAGTTGTTGACGTTGCTCCACTGGGTGCTGTACTGGCCACCGCTACCCATGTTCATGGAGACGTTGCCACTGTCCTTCCAGAAGGAATAGAAGTAGCCGTTGTTGGTTCCGGTGGAGTTCGTCGTCACGGTCTCGGCGTGGGCCGGGCTGGACAGGAGGGCCGTGGTGCCGGCCGTGACCAGGGCGACGGCGCAGGCACCGCCGATGAGCATCCTGAGGCGTCCGCGTCTGGGGGTCCTCGAGCGGACGGGGGCGTCGTTCATCTACGTGCTTCCTCCTCGTGCGGGCTGGCGGAGGCCAGCAGCGGTACGAGCCGGCGCGGTTCGTATCGACGAAAGTAGATAGGTTCCGCCAGCGCCAGCATCGGTTGCACCGCGCCGAATTGTCAACAACTTCCGGAAGTCCTGTGGAAGCCCCATCGCCGCGAACGGACCGGTCAGCACACGCACCAGTACTGCTCAAGCAGCATGGTCGGTCGCCAGCGATCAGGGGCTTCTGAGCGGACGCCCCGAAGAGGGAACCAGCCTCCCACCCTGGTTACGGCGGGGATTCCGGAAAATTCCGAGAGGGTACGCCAGCAGCAACAGTCAGCCGTCGAGGGCGGTACGGAGGAAGTCGAGCGCCGCCGCGTCGTCGTCGATACCGCCCGCCTCGTGGCCGTTGTACCGCCACACCGCCAGCTCGACCGGCCCCCCGGTAGGCGTTGACCGCCGCGAAGACGGTGGACGGAGGCACGATCTCGTCCATCAGCGCGACGGAGAGGCGCGCCGGCACGCCCGCCCGACGGGCGAAGGCGACCCCGTCGACGTAGCCGAGGGTGCGCAGGGCCGCCTCCTCCCGGTCCCGGTGCACCGCCAGGTAGTCCCGGATCTCCCGGTACGGGTGTGCGTCGGTGACCGTCACCGCGCGCGGGATGTCGCACAGGAACGGCACGTACGCCACGGCGGCCCGCAGGTCCGGCACCAGGGCGGCGGCGGCCAGCGCGGCCCCGCCGCCCTGGCTGTGCCCGAGCACCGCCACCCGGCCCGGGTCGACGGCGGGCAGCCGGCGGGCCGCGTCGACGGCCCGGACCGCGTCGGTGAGGAACCGCCGGTAGTAGTACCGGCGCGGGTCCTCGATTCCCCGGGTGGCCATGCCGGGCGCCTGCGGACCGGCCCCGGCCAGGTCGGGGGTGTCGCCCCGGCTCCACCCGGAGCCCTGGCCGCGAGTGTCCATCTGCAGGTGCGCGAAGCCGGCGGCGGCCCAGAGCAGGTTCTCCAGCGGATGGCCCCGCCGCGCGGCGGCTCCCCGCGCGGCGACCTGACGCGGGTGCGGGACTACGGGCGGCTGCTGGCGGCGTGCGGCGTCAACGCGGTGTCGGTCAACAACGTCAACGTCCACGCCACGGAGGCCCGGCTGCTGACCGACCGGCTCGGCGACGTCGCGGCGATCGCGGACGTCCTGCGGCCGTACGGAATCCGGGTCCACCTGTCGGTCACCTTCGCCGCGCCCGTCGTGCTCGGTGGCCTGCCGACCGCCGATCCGCTCGACGCGGACGTGCGGGCCTGGTGGGCCGGGACCACCCGGCAGGTGTACGACCGCATCCCGGACTTCGGCGGCTACGTGGTGAAGGCGGACTCCGAGGGGCAGCCGGGCCCGTTCACGTACGGGCGGAGCCATGCCGAGGGCGCGAACCTGCTCGCCGAGGCGCTGGCGCCGTTCCGGGGGGTGGTGCACTGGCGGGCCTTCGTCTACGACCACCGGCAGGACTGGCGGGACCGGTCGACGGATCGGGCGCGGGCCGCCTTCGACCACTTCGCCCCGCTCGACGGCCGGTTCCGGTCCAACGTGGTCCTGCAGGTGAAGCACGGCCCGATGGACTTCCAGGCGCGGGAACCGGTCTCCCCGGTGCTCGCGGCCATGCCGGCCACCAGGTTGGCGGTGGAGTTGCAGGTGACCCAGGAGTACACGGGCCAGCAGCGGCACGTGTGCTACCTGGCCCCGTGGTGGAGCGAGGTGCTCGGGTTCGCCCCGTGGGGCGATCACCGCACCGTCGCCACCCTGGCCGCCGGTGATTCGGGCGGCGGCGGTGGGCTGGTCGCCGTCGCCAACGTCGGCGACGACCCCTTCTGGACCGGGCACCCGCTGGCCCAGGCCAACCTGTACGCCTTCGGCCGGCTGGCCTGGGATCCCCGGCTGGACCCGGCGGCGGTGCTCGACGAGTGGATCGGGTTGACCTTCCCGCCGGCACCGGCCGGCGGCCACGACCTGGTGCGGCGGACCCTGCACGAGATGATGGACGACTCGTGCCGCACCTACGAGCGGTACACCGCGCCGCTGGGCGTCGGCTTCATGGTCCGTCCCGGCCACCACTACGGTCCCGACGTGGACGGGTACGAGTACACGCCGTGGGGCACCTACCACTTCGCCGATCGGGACGGCGTGGGCGTCGACCGGACCCGGGCCTCGGGCACCGGGTTCACCGGGCAGTACCCGCAGCCGTGGTGCGACGTGTACGAGTCCCCCGACCGGTGCCCCGATGAAGTGCTGCTCTTCTTCCACCACGTGCCGTACGGGCACGTGCTGCACGACGGCTCGACCGTCATCCAGCACATCTACGACACCCACTTCGCCGGGGCCGAGCAGGTGGCCGCCCTGCGGCGACGGTGGGACCGGCTCGCCGGGCTGCTCGACCCGGGGTGCACGCCCGGGTACGCCAACTGCTGGACGAGCAGGTGCGCTGCGCCGAGGAGTGGCGGGACCAGGTCAACGCGTACTTCTTCCGCAAGTCCGGGGTGCCGGACGGGCACGGCCGCCGCATCCCCTGACGCGGAGCCGCGGTGCCTACCGTTCCCGGGGTGGCGTGGCGCTGTCCCGGACGACGAGTTCGGTGGCCAGTTCGACCCGCCGGCTCTCCACGTCCTCACCCTTGGCCAGCCGCAGCACGGTGCGGGCCGCGAGCATGCCCATCTCCGCCAGCGGCTGCCGCACGGTGGTGAGCGGCGGCGAGCACCAGCGGACCTCGGGCAGGTCGTCGAAGCCGACGACGCTGATGTCGTCGGGCACCCGCAGGCCCCGTTGCCGGACCGCCTCGTACACACCGAGCGCCATCTGGTCGCACGCCGCGAAGATCGCGGTGGGCGGCTCGGGCAGCGCGAGCAGCCGGGTACCGCAGGCGAACCCGGACTCGTGGTAGAAATCGCCCTGCTGGACGAGGCTGTCGTCGACGGGCAGGCCGGCCGACTCCAGGGCGGCACGGTAGCCGTCCATCCGGGCCCGGCTGCACATCAGCCGCGGCGGGCCGGAGATGAAGCCGATCCGCCGGTGGCCGAGGCCGATCAGGTATTCGGTGGCGCTGAGCCCGCCCGCCCAGTTGGTGGCGCCGATGGTGCACGCGTCCTGCTGGGGGATGCCGTCGGCGTCGACGAGGACCAGGGGGATGTTGAGGCGTCGCAGCCCGCCCTGCAACGACGGCTCCACCATCGAGTTGACGAAGATGACGCCCTCGGTGGAGCGCCCGCGCAGGCTGTCGAGCCACTGCCGGGCCGAGGAGGCACGCCGGTGGATGGCGGAGACGACGGTGCCGATCCCGGCCTCGTGGGCGACGTCCTCGACACCACGGATGATCTCGACGGCCCAGGGGCTGTCGAGATCGTTGAAGACCAGGTCGACCAGCCCCGAGGTGGGGCGGGCGGCGACCATCCGGCGGCGGTAGCCGTGCCGGTTGAGCAGTTCCTCGACCCGTTCCCGGGTCTGCACGGCGACGTCGGAGCGGCCGTTGATGACCCGCGACACCGTCGGCACCGAGACGCCCGCCAGGTCGGCGATCGCGGCGATGGTGACCCGGCGGGTGTTGTTCACCGTCACAGTCAGCTCCCTGGAGATCCGGTCGCGACGAGAGGCGCGTCGCCCGCGCGCAGCCGTGCCGGTGAGGGCTTCCGGCGGCCTGACCTCAGTCTAGCTCCGAAAGTTTCGGCCGCGCGCCGGCGGTGTTACCGGGCAGGTCCCGGTCGTCTTTCCGTGCGGCGGGGGACGCGCCGCGGGTCAGGCGGCCGGGGCGGCGCTGTCGCGGACGACCAGTTCGGTGGCGAGTTCGATGCGCGGGCTCTCGATCCGCTCGCCGTGGGCCAGCCTCAGCACCGTCCGGGCGGCGAGCAGGCCCATCTCCGCCAGCGGCTGCCGCACCGTGGTCAGCGGCGGGGAACACCAGCGGACCTCGGGCAGGTCGTCGAAGCCGACGACGCTGATGTCGTCGGGCACCCGCAGGCCCCGTCGCCGGACCGCCTCGTACACACCGAGCGCCATCTGGTCGCTGGAGGCGAAGATCGCGGTCGGCGGCTCGGGCAACCGCAGCAGGTGGCTGCCGCCGGCGAAGCCGGCCTCGTGGTAGAAGTTGCCGGGGTAGATCAGCCGGTCGTCGACGGGCACGCCGGCCGACTCCAGCGCCGTCCGGTAGCCGTCGAGGCGGGCCCGGCTGCACATCAGTTGCGGCAGGCCGGCGATGAAGCCGATCCGCCGGTGACCGAGGCCGAGCAGGTACTCGGTGGCGCGCAGGCTGCCCGCCCAGTTCGTCGCGCCGATCGTCGGCGCCTCCTGCGGCGGCACCCCGGCCGGGTCGACGATGACGACGGGGATGTTGAGCCGGCGCAGCTCGGCCTGCAGCGGTGGTTCCAGGGTGGAGGTCACGAAGATGACCCCCTCGGTCGAGCGGGTACGCAGGTTGTCCAGCCACTGCTTGGCCGCCGAGGTGCGCCGGTGGATGGCGGAGACGACCGTGCCGATGCCGGCGGCGTGGGCCACGTCCTCGACCCCGCGGATGATCTCCACGGCCCACGGGCTGTCGAGGTCGTTGAAGACCAGGTCGATCAGACCGGAACTGGCCCGCATGCTGGGCGGGCGACGGCGGTAGCCGTGCCGGGCGAGCAGTTCCTCGACGCGCTCCCGGGTCTGCGCGGACACGTCGGAGCGACCGTTGACGACCCGCGACACCGTCGGCACGGACACCCCGGCCAGGCGCGCGATCGTCGCGATGGTGACTTTCCGGCTGTCGTCGGAGACCACGGCCCGCCCTTTCGTCGTCGCCCGGGCACCCGGGCCGGCTCAGCCCTTGACGCTGCCCGCCAGGCCGCCGATGAGCTGACGTTCGGCCACCGCGTAGAAGCCCAGCGCCGGCACCATGGAGAGCACCACGTACGCGAGCACCCGCGCGGTGTCGTCGGAGTACTGCCCCTGGAAGGCCTGCACCCCCACGGGCAACGTCCACCAGCTCTGGTCGGTGAAGACCACCAGCGGGAGCATGAAGTTGTTCCAGCTCGCCACGATCGCCAGCACCGAGACGGTGGCCAGCGCGGGGCGGGCCATCGGCAGCAACACCCGCCAGAAGAACCCGAACGGGCTGCAGCCGTCCAGCGTCGCGGCCTCCTCCACCTCGGCGGGGATGGTGCGGAAGAACTGCCGCAGGATGATGATGGTGACCGGCAGTCCGAACGCGGCCTGCGGCAGGATGACGCCGAGCGGGTTGTCCAGCAGGCCCATGGTGCGCAGCAGGATGAACAGCGGCAGGATGGCCACCGCGAACGGGAACATCAGTCCGACCGCGAACAGGGTGAACAGGAACTCCCGGCCCCGGAAGGAGAACCGGGCGAACACGAAGGCGGCCATCGCCGCCGCGCCGACCACGACGAGCGTGGTGGCCAGGGCGATCAGCGTGCTGTTGCCGAGCTGTCGCCAGAACACGCCGGAGGCCAGGATGCCGGTGTAGTTCTCCGGCACCCACGGATCGGGCCAGCCGAGCGGGTTGCTCGACAGCTGGCCGTTGTCCTTGAACCCGCCGAGCACCCCGAACCCGATGGGCACCACGATGAGCGCGCCCACCGCGACGGAGATCAGGTGCAGGACGAGGGAACGCGTCCGCTCCCCGGGCTTCTGCCTGGTGGTCATCCCTGGACTCCCCTGGTGGTGATCGCGCCCTCGGTGTCCCGCCGCAGCACGTACCGCTGGTAGAACAGCGCGAAGACGAGGCTCAGGATGAACATGACCATGCTGATCGCGCTGGCGTAGCCGACCTCGAACCGGCGGAAGCCGTACTGGTACATGGTCACGGCCATGGTCTCGGACGAGTGGATCGGCCCGCCGCCGGTGAGCACCCAGACCATGTCGAAGAGCTGGATGGTGCCGATCACGGACAGGAAGATGCTGATCCGGATCGTGGGCCCCAGCAGGGGCAGCGTGACGTGCCGGAACACCTGCCAGGTGCCGGCCCCGTCGGTGGCGGCGGCCTCGGTCAGCTCCCGGGGGATGCCCTGCCGGCCGGCCAGGTACAGGACCATGTGGAAGCCGAAGTACTTCCACGAGATCACCAGGAACAGGGCGAACAGCACCGTGTCGGGATCCGCGAAGATGGCGCCGGCGTCCGCGCCGAGCCACCGGGCCAGCCCTTCGCCGAGGCCCCGGCTCGGGGAGAACACCAGCGTGAACAGCACGCCGGTGGTGACCTCGGAGAGCACGTACGGCGCGAAGAAGACCAGCCGGTACGCGCGGCGGCCCGACAACCGCTGGTTGAGCAGCATGGCCAGGCCGAGCGACACCGGCAGCTGGATGAGCAGCGACAGCGCGATCAGCAGGAAGGCCCGCCAGAGGTCCCCCCGGAAGGTGGGATCGCCGAAGGCGCGGGTGAAGTTCTCCAGCCCGACGTTGTTCTCCGGCAGGCCGAAGCCGTTCCACTTGAACACGCTGGCGTAGCTGGCGACCAGGATCGGCGCGACGACCAGCAGCAGGAACAGCACCAGGGCCGGGGCCAGGAAGACGGCGATGGTGCCCAGGCGGCCGACCCGGGGCCGGGCCCGGCGACCACGCGGGGGCGTGGTCGCCGAGCCCGCCGGGAGCTCGGTCGCCGGATCGGCGCGTCGCAGGCCGGGCATCGTCGACGGAGTCATCGTGCCTGCTCCACTCGGTTGTCGGCGGCGGCTTCGGGGTGGTGGGACATGGCTACTGGCTCTTCGCCACCGTGGTGATGTCCTTGACGATCTGCTCCGGCGTCTTCGACCCGGCGATCACCTCGGCCACGCTGTCGTTGACCTGCTGGCCGACCGCCGGCGGGTACGCCTGGTCCAGGTAGAGCTGGAATCCGGTCGCGCTCGCCAGGGTCTCCGCCACGGTCTTGTTGTTCGGGTCCTTGATCGCGTCGACCGCGTCCTTGACCGTGGGCAGCACGGCGCCGGTCGCGGCGGCCTTGCGCTGGTTGCCGACCTTCAGCAGCGTCTTCAGGAAGTCGACGGTCGCCGCGGGGGCGTTCTTGCCCACCGTGAAGCCGTTGCCGCCGCCGAACGCCTCGGCCACCGAACCCTTGCCGCCGTCGACGGCCGGGAACGGGAAGAAGCCGAGCTTGTCGCCCAATCCCTTCTTGCTGGTGGAGGAGGAGGCCTGCACGGCCGGGGCCCACTGGCCCATCAGCTCCATGGCCGCGCCGCCGTTGCCCATCGTGGCGGCCTGCCCGTCCGGCGTGCCGTATCCGGCGCCGAGGAAGCCCTTCTGGAACGGCTTCAGGTCGACCAGTTCCTTCAGGTGCTGGCCGGCGGCGATGAAGTCCGGGGTGTCGAAGTTGTGGTCCTTCGCGGCCTGCTGCAGCGCGCCGAGGCCACCGATGCGCATGGCCAGGTACGCCCAGTAGTAGTGACCGGGCCACTTCTCCTTGCCGGCCAGCGCGATCGGGACGACACCGGCGGCCTTGATCCGGCCGACCGCCGTCAGCAGCTCGGCCCAGGTCTTCGGCGCGGCGGTGACACCCGCCTTGGCGAACAGGTCCTTGTTGTACCAGAAACCGACCATGCCGATGTCGAACGGAACGCCGTAGATCTTCCCGTCGATGGTGAACGGCTGCACCGACGCCGGCAGCAGGTCGCCGATCCACGGCTTCACGTCGTCGGTGAGGTCCTTGACCAGGCCCGCGTCGACCTGCTGCTTGAGCACGCCACCGCCCCAGGACTGGAACAGGTCCGGCGGCGAGCCCGCCTGCGTGGCGGTGGTGAGCTTCGCCTTGAACGCCTCGTTCTCCAGCGGCTGGATGGTGACCTTGACGTTGCTGTGCGCGGCCTCGTACTCCTTGGCCATGGCCGCCCAGACCGGCAGCATCGGCTCGGTGTTCTGGATGTGCCACCAGTTGATGGTCTGCGGCGCGTTCGGATCGTCGGCCTTGTCATCGCCACAGGCGCCGAGCAGGAGCGCGCCGGCGCCGGCGCCGGCCAGACCCAGCAGCGATCTGCGGGAGAGGTGCGCTGTCATGTGCCATCCCTTCGAGGACTCAACGAGGTGCTCGGACGCGGAACCGATCAGCGGACCGCGGAAGCGCGGCCCGGAAGTTTCGGGGAAGCTGCCGGTATTTTCAGGTGATGGCGGGCACGTTACGACGCGCCATGTTCGCGGTCAAGGCCCTGTCGCAACTCGACTTCAACCGTTACGGTGGGCGGGATTTCTGAAAGTTTCGGGCGAGTGCTTCCGGAAATTTGACGGAGCGCCGATCAAAAGGAGCCGTACATGTCGACCGAGATCGCAGACGTGGCCACCGCCGCCCGGTCGATCCGCAACCCGGTCCTCACCGGGTTCCACCCGGATCCCTCGATCCTGCGGGTAGGGGACGACTACTACCTGGCCACGTCGACCTTCGAGTGGTACCCGGGGGTGCGCGTGCACCACTCCCGCGACCTCGTGCACTGGCGCGCGCTGGGCGGGATCATCACCGACCGCCGCCTGCTGGACCTGCGCGGCTGCGGGGACTCCAACGGGGTGTGGGCCCCGGACCTGTCCTACCACGACGGGCTCTTCCACCTGGTGTACAGCGACGTGGCCAGCTTCGCCAGCGGCTACTGGGACCCGCAGAACTACCTCACCACCGCCCCGGACATCACCGGGCCCTGGTCGGATCCCGTGCCGCTGCACGCGCACGGCTTCGACGCCTCGCTCTTCCACGACTCCGACGGCACCAGCTGGCTGCTGAGCATGAGCGCGGACTGGCGGCCGGGGCGGGACCGTTTCGGCGGCATCGAGATCCAGCGCTACGACCGGGACCGGCGACAGCTGGTCGGCAAGGCCGAGATCATCTTCCGGGGCACCTCGGTGGGCCTGACCGAGGGACCGCACCTGTACCGCCGCGACGGCTGGTACTGGCTGGTCACGGCCGAGGGCGGCACCAGCTGGGAGCACCAGGTGACGGTGGCCCGCTCGCGCCACCTGCACGGTCCCTACCTGGCCGACCCGGCCGGGCCGCTGCTGACCTCCGTCGGCCACCCGGACCTGCGGCTGCAGAAGGCGGGTCACGGCAGCCTGGTCCAGACCCAGCACGGCGACTGGTACCTCGCCCACCTCGTCGCCCGGCCGTACACGACCCGGGGCAACTGCGTGCTCGGCCGGGAGACCGCGATCCAGAAGGTCGACTGGCCCGCCGCCGGCTGGCCCCGGATCCCCGGCGGGGTGCCCGCCGAGGAGATCCCCGCGCCCGGCCTGCCCGCACATCCCTGGCCGGACGAGCCCGCCACCGACGACTTCGACGGCCCCGAGCTCGGCACCTGCTGGTCGACGCTGCGCCGCCCGGCCAGCGCGGACTGGCTCGACCTGCGCGCCCGCCCGTCGTACCTGCGGGTGCACGGCGGGCAGTCCCCGGTCGGCCGGCAGCGGCCCAGCCTGCTCGCCCGCCGGGTCGGCGCCGAGCGCTGCTCCCTGGAGACCGTCGTCGAGTTCGACCCCGTCGACCACCGGCACCTGGCCGGCGTCACCGCCTACTACAACACCCTCAACTGGCACTACCTCTACCTCACCCGGGACGACGACGGCCGGGTGGTGCTGGAGTTGCTCAGCTCCGACCAGGGCCGGCGGAAGACCTACCCGGAACTCACCGTCGACGTCGGCGCCGCATCGCGGGTCGGCCTGCGGGCCGTGTTCGACGGGCCCCTGGTGCGCTTCGGCTACGACGTCGGCGACGGTTGGCGTCAACTGCCGGTCGGGCTCGACGCGACGATCCTCTCCGACGAGCACGCCGCGCTGATCATCGACGGCGAGCCCGCGGCCTGGGGCTTCACCGGCGCGTTCCTCGGCCTGTGGGTGCAGGACCTCGGCAACGACGGCTTGTACGCCGACTTCGACCGGGCCACCTACCTCGAACACTGACCGTCCGCGCGTCGTCCGTGGCCGGACCGGTCTCCGGAAGTTCCGGAGGTTGACGGGGCCAGATCGACGACCGTAACGTTCCGGCTCGGTACCGGAAATTGTCTCGGAACTATCGGCGCCGGCTCGCGTCCGGTCCGTCGTCCCGCCGCCCGCCCGGGGACCGACCCGCCGCCCAGGGACGCCGGATCACCACACCGCACGATCCGTGCCTCGTCGACCCTGTCGACCCTTCGTTCGGGAAGGAACGCAGATGAAACTCAGACGGTGGATAACCGCCGGGGCGGTCGCCATCGCGACCGTCGGGGCGCTCAACGTCGCGCCGGCCACGGCCGGCCGCCCGTACAACCCCGCCGACCAGAGCCTGCGCAACCTCGCGCTGCGCCACGGCCTGGCCATCGGCACGGCCGTCGACCTGGCCGCCCTCGACGATCCCGCCGACCCCCGGTACCGCCAGCTCGCGGCGTCGGAGTTCTCCACGGTCACCGCCGAGAACGCGATGAAGTGGGAGAGCCTGGAGCCGACCCGCGGCAGCTACAACTGGGGGCCGGCCGACCAGCTCGTCGCCTTCGCCAAGCAGAACAACCAGCGCGTACGCGGGCACGTCCTGGTCTGGCACAACCAGCTGCCCGGCTGGCTGACCAGCGGCGTGGCCGACGGCTCCATCAGCGACGCCGAGCTGCGCGACATCCTCCGCGACCACATCACCGCCGTGGTCACCCACTTCAAGGGCCGGATCTGGCAGTGGGACGTGGTCAACGAGGCGGTCAGCGACCCCTGGGACACCCCGTCGACCCTGCACTACAAGGGATTCTGGGCCCAGCACCTCGGTCCCGGCTACATCGCCGACGCCTTCCGCTGGGCCCGCGCGGCCGACCCGCACGCCCTGCTGTTCTACAACGACTACAACATCGAGGCGTTCGGCTCCGGCGACCCGGCGAACGACAAGACCCAGTTCGTGTACGACATGGCCAAGGACCTGCTGGCCCAGGGCGTGCCGATCGACGGCATCGGCAGCCAGGGCCACCTCGGCACCCAGTACGGCAACTTCGACACCCTCCAGGTCGCCGGGGCGCTGCGGAAGTTCGCCGGGCTGGGGCTGGCCACGGCGTTCACCGAGGTCGACGTGCGCAGCCAACTGACCGCGGGGGTCCAGGCGGGCGACTCGAACGAGATCAACCCGCGGTTGCAGGCCTCGGCGGCGAACTTCAGCGTGCTGCTGCAGGCCTGCCTGGCCGAGCGGCACTGCCTGTCGTTCACCGTCTGGGGGTTCACCGACAAGCACTCCTGGGTGACCGGCTGGTTCTCCGACCCGCCGGAGGGCCTCGCCACCGTCTACGACGAGAACTACCAGCCCAAGCGGGCGTACCAGCTGATGAAGGCCGACCTGATCTACAGCGGCCCGCCGTACGTCCTGCCGCGCGTGCCGCAGCGGCCGCGCCGCTAGACGCAGTTCGATCCGAGCGGGGCCGGTCCGTCGACCGGCCCCGCTTCGGCGCGTCCGGAGCCGCCACGCCGTCGGGCGACCGAGCCCTTCGGCGGCATTGATAGTTCGAAATTGTTCCGGTACTTTTTCGAGAGATGCACTTCGATCGACTCACGGTGGGCCCGGGACATGATCCCGATCCGCGTGGCCTCCGGGCGGCCGCGCACCGAGCCGACCACCGTGGCGGGCAGTCGTCGAGGTAGCCGTCCTCATCGGTACAGACATCGAAAGGCTCCCTCATGGACAAGGTGCTCGCCCGCGGCAGCGGGAGTTCGACTGGTCGACTGCGATCCCGGGTCGCGCTGGTGTCGGCAGCGGCCGGGGTGGCGCTGGTCGCCGCGTCGGTGGCGGTGGCGACCAGCGCCAGCGCCGGGACGACGCTCGGGGCGTCGGCGGCGGAGAAGGGCCGGTACTTCGGCACCGCGGTGGCCGCGAACAAGCTGTCGGACGCCACCTACGTCGGCATCCTGAACCGCGAGTTCAACATGGTCACCCCCGAGAACGAAATGAAGTGGGACGCCACCGAGCCGTCCCAGGGCCAGTTCAACTACACCAGCGCCGACCGGATCGTCAGCCACGCCCAGGCCAACGGCATGCGGGTCCGCGGCCACGCGCTGGCCTGGCATTCGCAGCAACCGGGCTGGGCGCAGAACCTGTCCGGCACCGCCCTGCGGCAGGCCATGGTCAACCACATCACCCAGGTCGCCACCCACTACAAGGGCAAGATCTACGCCTGGGACGTGGTGAACGAGGCGTTCGCCGACAGCGGTGGGGGCCGCCGCGACTCCAACCTCCAGCGCACCGGCGACGACTGGATCGAGGTGGCGTTCCGCACCGCGCGGGCCGCCGACCCGGGCGCCAAGCTCTGCTACAACGACTACAACACCGACAACTGGACCTGGGCGAAGACGCAGGCCGTGTACAACATGGTCAAGGACTTTAAGGCACGTGGCGTGCCGATCGACTGTGTCGGCCTGCAGTCGCACTTCAACAGCGGCTCGCCGTACCCGAGCAACTACCGCACCACCCTGGAGAACTTCGCCGCCCTGGGCGTCGACGTGCAGATCACCGAGCTCGACATCGAGGGTTCCGGCACCACCCAGGCCACCACCTACGGCAACGTCGTCAAGGACTGCCTGGCCGTGTCCCGCTGCACCGGCATAACCGTCTGGGGCATCCGCGACAGCGACTCCTGGCGGGCCAGCGGCACCCCGCTGCTCTTCGACGGCAACGGCAACAAGAAGCCGGCGTACACGGCGGTGCTCGACGCGCTGAACGCCGGCGGCACCACCCCGCCGCCGCCCACGACGACCCCGCCGCCCACCAGCACCCCGCCGACCACCCCGCCGCCGTCCGGCAACGGCTGCACCGCGTCGCTCATCACCAACCAGTGGCAGGGCGGCTTCGTCACCACCGTGCGGGTCACCGCCGGCGCCAGCGCGCTCAACGGGTGGGCCGTCGCGCTGACCCTGCCGGCGGGCGCGAGCCTGGTCAACACGTGGAACGCCCAGCCCAGCGGCACCAGCGGCGCACTGACCTTCCGCAACGTCGCCTACAACGGCCAGGTCGGAGCCGGCACCAGCACCGAGTTCGGCTTCCAGGGGAACGGCACCGCCCCCGCCGGCACCCCCACCTGCACCGCCGGCTGACCGACCACGGCCCTGACCTGATACCCCTGTCGTCCGCGAACGCGCCGGTCGGGTTCCGAGCCCGGTCGGCGCGTCCGTGGAGCCTTTTCCCTGCGAACACGGCTCCGCGGTCAGGGATGGTCGGACAGGACCGCTCCCACCGCCCGCTGGGCGACGGCGTACATCGTGGGGTTGGTCTCCCGGTAGTAGGTCAGCGCGCTGATGAAGGTCAGCGCCCAGCCCTTGCCGCGCGCCCAGGTGGCGTCATCGAACCCGGCCTTCTCGCGGAACACGTCGCGCGCGTCGGAGTCGAGGAGCGTCCACGCCGCCATCGCGTCGCAGGCCGGGTCGCCGACGCCCGCCGCGCCGAAGTCGATCAGACCGCACAGCCGGCCGTCCTTGACGAGCACGTTGCCCGTCAGCAGGTCACCGTGGCTCCAGACGGGCGGGCCGTCCCAGGCCGGCGCGGCCAGCGCCGCCTCCCAGACGGAGATGACCGCGTCCACGTCGACCAGGCCACGGGCGGCCTCAGTCCACTCCCGCAGGTACTCGTCGCGGCCGCTCAGCGCCCCGCTGCGGTACCCGACAGGGGCGCCCGAGGTGTCCGCCCGTCGCAGGCCGGCCACCAACTCCCCGAGGTCGGCGGCGAACCGTCGCGGATCGGTGTTGCCCTCCGCCGGGTGTTCGCCGTCGACCCAGCGAGAGATCGCCCAGGGCCACGGATACGACTCGGCCGGACGGCCGACGGCACACGGCTCCGGCACCGCCACCGGCAGGTGCCTTGCGAGGACCGGCAGCCACTCGTGCTCGAACTCGACCTGGTCGACCGCGGATTCGATGCGTGGCAGCCGGACCGCGAGGTCGTCGCCGAGCCGGTAGATCGCGTTGCTCGTACCGCCGGAGGCCACGGGCGTGACCGGCCGGTCCGCCCACTGCGGGAACTGCCCGGCGACCAGCCGTCGAACCAGGGCGCTGTCCGTGCGTACCTCGTCCTTGTGCATCTGCCCAGCCGGCATTCCGGCCCTCCTCGGATCGCGGTCGTCCGTGCACGCTAGCCGGGCCTGTCGCCGATGTCCCGAGAGTTATCTGTCACGGACGTCCGACACCCCTGGCAGACCCGCGGTGGGGCCGAGTTCGTCACCGCCGTTGGGCAAGCTGGCCGCTACCGACCTGGGCCGGTGCGGCATCGGCTCGGCGGCCTGTTCTCAAGTGAGGGATGGTTCGGCCGGTGAAGCGGAGGCCCGCCCGCCGAAATGAGCCTGATCATCCACTAAGCGAATTCGACGCCGGTGAGGGGAACGGCGCGGTACGCGGCGAGGCGTTCAGCTTGTTCGATGATGTCATTGCGGGTGGTCGCGGACAGTGCCTGCCACGGCTGGACGGCGACCTTGAACGTCTTGCCGGACTTGCGGGGACGCCAGGTGCCGACCAGTTCACCGTCGACCAGGACGGCGCCGGGGCGACCCAGCACCGGCCACAACTCCTTGGCGTGGGCCGCCCCCGGCACCAGGGTTGCTCGGTCCTTGGCCTGTAGGAAGAGGTCGTACGGGCCGAGCAGACGGGTTGCCGTGGCATCGGCCGATTCCAACGCCTCTTCGTCGGCGGCCAGCAGCGACCGCACCTCGCCGCCGACCACCACCTCGACCACATCTTCGGGCCAGCGCGCCTTCACGTCCTTGACCGGGGCATCGAGATAGTCGGCGACATGCTTGGGAGTGGCCGGGCCGAGCAGACGGAGATACGCGCGGATGAGGTCGAACCTGTCGTCCGGGGCGGCAGCCTTCTTGAACTGTGCGGTGCGTTGCAGGACCGGGGGCGATGTGTCGAGTTGCAACTCCAGTCCGGCGCGCACGGCGGCCAACCGGAAAGGCATTTCGTAGAGGTGGGTGGCGTCGCATGGTCGGCAGAATCGCAGGTACGGCGCCGGCATCACTTCAGCCAAGCGGCGGGAGACGTCCCCCTTGACCGTCGGCTCGGTGACGATGGCTCGCATGTGAGCGGCTAGCTCGTCGAGGGCAGCCAGGATGCCGATGCCAGCCGCCTTCAACGGCTTTGCCGCGTCGTAGATGCGCCTACCCGCGTCTGCGTCGGAGAACGGCTCGACGGCGGCCGCCACCTTCCCCACGTCAGCACGGCGGTAGAGGTGCGGAGCGCCCCGCACAGTCCACAGCAGGATCAGATCATCCGCGGACATCGCCGCCACGTCGACCCCGCGGACGGCCAGCGCCCACCGACCGCCGTCCGGGCCGGTGTCCTGCACCCCGATATCGAGCACGGCGGTGTTGCCGAGCGCGCCTTCGGCTCGGTCAAGCTGCTGAGCCCGGACGCGGAAGTTCATCACCTGGCGCCGACCAACCACGCCTACACCCTAGCCAGCGGGCCGACAGAGGCGCCGCAGCCTGCCGTGACGCCCAGTGGGACAAGCCCGTACTCGTCGCCGCCCTCGCGGACGCCGCCATGTGGGGTGGCGGCAGCGCCGCGGAGGCGCTCACGATCCGCGACAGGGTCGCGCTCATCGCAGCCGTCGAGGATGCACGGGGGGAGGCCAACCGTCGGCGGCACCTGACGACACGTCAAGAAACCTCGCCGTTGCTTTTGATCATCGCGCAGCGACGGGAGGCATCTATCCCGGGCAGCGACGCCTCGTGTCGCATCACGGCTGCCAGCTCGGGTCCGATCTCCGCGTCGGGTAGCTCTCGGTACCCGAGTGTCCGGTAGTAGGGGCCGTTCCAGGGCACGTCGCGAAATGTCGTCAGGGTCGTCGCCGGTCGATCGTTGCGCCTGCCCCATGTCTCGATGTGCGAGATGAGCCGGCGGCCGATGCCTCGCCGAGCGTGAGCGGGAGCTACCGACACCTGTTCGATGTGGGCATTACCGTCCAGCACCCTTGCCACGATATAGCCGGCGATCTTTCCGTCTTCCTCGGCAACCCAGATCAGCCCTTGCTGCTGGCTTCGACTCAGGGCCTGCTGATCGGGGACATGGTCGGCCACCTCTGACATGCCGACCGAGTGGAAGAGCTCGCCAGCTTGGACCTCGAGCAGGGCCAAGTCATCGAGCTCAGATTGTCTTGCCGAGCGGATCAGCGGGGAAGCCACGTCCTCACCTTTACACAGCGGCAAGACGGCCTGTCATCCGCAATCCCGTTGGGCCAGCGAAAACGGCAGGTCCGCAAGCCGACCAGCGCGATTGGCTGGGCCTACGGGGGCGAGACGCAGAACGCGGATGCCCTGTTTGTCGCTGGCGCTCGACCGTCGCCCGTCCGTGTAACGCGGGTCGCTCGA
The DNA here is from genome assembly GCF_003013775.1 of Micromonospora sp. MH33. Taxonomy (NCBI): domain Bacteria; kingdom Bacillati; phylum Actinomycetota; class Actinomycetes; order Micromonosporales; family Micromonosporaceae; genus Micromonospora; species Micromonospora sp. MH33. The sequence goes on along the minus strand of NZ_MUYZ01000019.1, from coordinate 8,789 downwards.
TCCAATCCGCAGCGGCACGTCCGCGGTCACAGCCGCTGCTGCATGTCAGAATGCCCCCAAACCTGGAGCAGAGCTGGCAGAACGGGCGAGCCGATGACGACGAGCAGGGCGGTCGAGCTGCTGCGCAGACCAGGGGAACCAGAGCGGGCCACGTTCCTGGAACTCTTCTTCGACCTGGTGTTCGTCCTCGCGCTCGCTCAGCTCTCGCGCGGCCTTGCCGAGGATCTCGGGTGGAGCGGCGCCTTCCGGGCGCTGGTGCTGTTGGGGGCCATGTGGTGGGTCTGGGCCAGCACCGCGTGGCTGACCGACCGGACGGACCCGCAACGACCGGTAATCCAGGCGCTGGTCATCGCGACCATGGTCGGCAGCCTGGTGATGGCGGCCGCGGTACCCGAGGCATTCGGCGACACGGGCCTGATCTTCGCGGGCGCGTACGTCGCCGTCCAGCTCAGCCGCGGGCTCGTCCTCATGGCCGTTCTGCGTGGCCACGAACTACAGCGCAACGCCGTGCGCGGGCTGTTCTGGTACGGCCTGTCGGCGCTGCCGTGGATCGCGGGGGCGCTCGTGCACGGCACGGCGCGGGGCGCGTTGTGGGCACTCGCGGTGGTCCTTGACCACACGGCAGGCAGAATCGGCTTCCCCACCCCCGGGGCGGGCCGTGCGCCCGGCCAAGACCTGGTGATCTCGGGCGAGCACCTGTCCGAGCGCTACCGGCAGTTCTTCATCATCGCGCTCGGCGAGCTGATCCTGGTTACCGGACTGGCGCTGAGCAGCAGCGGCTTCGCGCCTGACGCGGCTGTCGCGTTCGCAGTGTCGATCGCGACCACCGTGCTGCTGTGGCGGATCTACATATACCGCGCCGGGGAAGTCCTTGCGGAAGCGATCGCCGCGTCTGCCGACCCGGTCCGCCTCGCCCGATCGGCGTCATACGCCCACCTGGCCATGGTGGGCGGCGTGGTCGTTGCCGCCGTCGGCGACGAACTTGTCATCGCCCATCCACTCGGACACACCCCACCGGCCTGGATCGCCGTCATCCTCGGCGGACCCGCGCTGTACGTGGCCGGGCGCGCCCGCTTCGAGCACGCGGTATTCGGCCGCGTGTCCCGGTCCCGGCCGATCAGCGTCCTTGCGCTGGCCGCCCTGACACCGGCGATGCTCCTCCTGCCGCCAGTCGTGGTCGCCGCCGCTGCTGCCTTCGTTCTGACCGGGATCGCCATATCCGACGCAGCCCGCGCCCGCGGAGGCCCGCCCGAGCCGCCGTCACCACCCGGCTAGCCGGAAGTGTCACCCAGGTCTTGAGACAGTTCTGTCACGCAGGTCCTGAGACTCGACACGCCGGCAGCCGGCCCGAGGTGACGGCCGAGCCGAACCCCGCGCTGCCTCATCGGCCCTCTTCCTGACCTGGTGCGCCAGGATCGGTCGATCGCCGTCAGGGATGGCCGCGCGGATGCTCCGGGGGCGTTAGCTCGTCCGGTGGTGGCGATGGTGGTTGCTTCCAGCCGGACCCGTAAACCAGAACCCAGTACACGAGGAACGCCCCGAGGATGACGGCCAGAAAGACGCATGCGATTCCCCCGGTGATGCCCATATCGCCAAATTATCGTGTTGGCACAGCGGGCGACTCGGTTTCGAGACCTGCCCGATCAGGCGGGCGACTACCTGTCTCCGAGTCACCGAACGGATGATCACAGGTCACCGACCTCCCGGGCGAGCCAGACTTCACGCCGGGTCAGCCGCCCCGGTTGCGTCCACGGGAGTGGTGTACGACTTGCCCGTGATGGGCGTGTTGCGTAGATAGGAGACGGCCATCGCGTGATCCTTCGAGACGACCAAGTCATGAAGGAGAGGAACGCGATGGCCGCATCTGAGAGTGTGAACGCTGTTGACCTGCTGCGCGAGCAGATCGCGGGCGCGTCGCCGGACGTGTTGCAGGCGATGGTGAAGACGTTCGCGCAGGCGTTGATGTCCGCCGAGGCGGACGCGGTCTGCGGCGCCGCCTGGGGGCAGCGCAGCGACGAGCGGGTCAACTCCCGCAATGGTTATCGGCATCGGGAGTGGGACACCCGGGCCGGGACGATCGACCTGGCGATCCCGAAGCTGCGGCAGGGCTCGTACTTCCCGGACTGGCTTCTGACGCATCGCCGGCGGGCTGAGCAGGCCCTGGTCTCCGTGGTGGCCACGAGTTACCTGCTCGGGGTGTCTACCCGGCGGGTGGAGAAGCTGGTCGAGCAGCTCGGGATCCGGCAGCTGTCGAAGTCGCAGGTCTCGGAAATGGCCGCTCACCTGGACGCGCAGGTGGAGGCGTTCCGCAACCGGCCTCTGGACTCAGGGCATTACACGTTCGTGTGGATGGACGCGCTGACGATGAAGGTCCGCGAGGCCGGTCGCACCGTCAACGTCCACGCCCTGATCGCGGTCGGCGTCAACGCCGACGGTCAACGAGAAGTCCTGGGCCTCGACGTGGCCTCGGATGAGGACGGCGCCGGCTGGCTGGCGTTCCTGCGGTCGCTGACCGCCCGCGGCCTGACCGGGGTGCGTCTGGTCATCTCCGACGCCCACGCCGGCCTGGTGCAGGCGATCGGGGCCGCTCTGCCGGGGGCCTCGTGGCAGCGGTGCAGGACCCATTACCTGCGGAATCTGCTGACGAAGGTGCCGAAGTCAGCGCAGCCGTGGATCGCGACTCTCGTCCGCACGGTCTTCGACCAGCCCGACGCCGACGCCGTCCGAGCCCAGTTCGACCGGGTCGTGGCCACGATCGAGGCGAAGTTCCCCGCGGGGGCCGAGCACCTCGACGCAGCCCGCGACGACCTGCTCGCCTTCACCAACTTCCCCCGCGAGATCTGGCGTCAGATCTGGTCGAATAACCCACAGGAACGGTTGAACAAGGAGATCCGCCGGCGCACCGACGTCGTCGGGATCTTCCCCAATCGCCCGTCGATCATCCGCCTCGTCGGCGCCGTCCTCGCCGAGCAGACCGACGAGTGGACCGAAGGCCGCCGCTACATGGGCCTGGAACTACTCACCAAAGCCCGCACCATCACCATCGAGACCAGCCAACAACACACCGACCAAGCCGACCCAGCCCCGATCGCCGCATAACATCAGACCGGATCCCGCGATGGCCGTCTCTTACACCAGCAGCGCGGACGTGACCGCCGCCCCCAAGTGCGAGCTCCAGCGATGCGTCCGGTCCGACCTGTGGCATCACGACCAAGGTGCCTACCGCCTCGCACGTTTGTTCGACCAGATTGTTGACGGTGGAGGTACGGGGACGCTGGCGGAACGGGTCGTGGGCCGCATGGCTCGGCGCGACATCTGGCTGCTCTCTGACGGCCGGCTGTGGCGAGTGCGAGGCCGCCTCGGCGGTGACAACGGGCAGGAAGTCTCGTACGACTTCCCGGACGAACGCGCCGCCCGCTCAATGGTCGACCGGATGAAGAAGACCTCGGCCGGCACCTGGCGGGATCTCACGGAGGCGATCCGGCAGGAGTCCAACCGCCGGCGGACTCACTAGCCGGACAGGTCGCGCCCGACAGCGCTCAACGGCAGGCGTCTGCCCGGACATGCACGCCGCACCACGGCGGCAGCTCGGCCGCCCACACCCGCCAGCCGCCGGCGTCTCGCCGAGTCTCGAACCGCCACGGATGAGCTGTGCCGCTAAGGTTGACCTGTTCGTTCCACCAGACCGCATGGACCTGCGCGGTCACTGTCGCACGGTCATCGACCTGGTCCTCGACGTCGATCGGTCCGACCACTTCAAGCTTCGACGGAACATTGCCGCGTTCCATCTCCCCGCGGTACTCCCGCCACTGCCGCAGCAGCTCGTCATGACGCCTGCCGGCCAGCACCCGCGACAGGCCGATCTGCTCCCCGCTGCTCATCCGAAGTACGTACACGTTCACCGCCGCGTCCGGTGTTGCCTCACCTCGCTCTGCTTCCGCCTGCCGCAGAACGGCCCACGACACAGGCACTGCTACGACCCCGGTACACAGCACGGCTACGATCGAGAGAACAACTCACGGCCAATGGCGCGACGACCGCACCAACGGTTTGCCTGCCGCCGCCCGGCGACCCGGCAGGACTGGCGCCTCCCCTGGTCCCATAGAAGGCAAAATGTGCCTCCGGTGAGTTTCCCAGCCAGTGCCGATCGTCGGCCTCGACCGTCACACGGCCGTTGGTGCCAGAATGAAGCCGTGGAAGCTGGCCCCGACACGACTGCGGAGTGGTGGACAACCTCCGACGTAGCTGCGTACCTCGGCGTGAAGGTTGCGACGGTTACGAACTACCGGAAGCGGGGTCAGATGCCAGAGCCGGATGCCACCGTGGGTCTGGAAGCCATCCCTGCAACGCGCCGGCCTGCCGGCGGCACTGCGCTTCCATGACCTGCGGCACTCCTACGCAAGCTGGCTGGTCTCAGACGGCGTGCCGATCAACGACGTGGCAAAGGTAATGGGGCACGAGCAAACATCAACGACGCTGAATCGATACACCCACTCGACGTCTGAGCGCGATCGCCGGGTGTTGAAGTCCTTTCCTGCCTTCTCGCTGCCTCCGGGCAACGACTGATCCTCAGATACGAGTCAAGGCCCCTCGTTTGAGGGGCCTTGAACTTGCTTTATTCATGGTGGGCGATACTGGGATCGAACCAGTGACCTCTTCGGTGTGAACTCTCGGCGAGCCGGTCGGATCTGGCTCGATACGAGGTCAAACGGCCTGCTGACGCGCTTCTCGGCTCGGTTCGGCTGGCACGGTTGCTGTACTTCACTGCTGTACTGCTGGCATCACACCAGGCGCTGGATTACCTTCGGGCGCTCGTTCCTCAGGTGGCCCAGCTTGTGCTGGCGGACCTGCTCGTCCCAGACCTCCTGGTCGTAGTCGGGGTCCGGCGGGATCCACTTGTGGGAGCCGTCGCTGTAGTGGAACTTCTCGTCACCGGGCCGAAGGATGCTCATCGGGTCCAGCCGAGGAACCGGTAATGCAGGTGGCCGGCGGGAACGTGGGCCAGGTCCTGAGCAGCGTCGACGAGCTGGGCGGCCAGGTAGAGGGCCAGGGAGACCGGAGCGCGGTCATACTCGGCTCGCAGCTCCCGCCGCCGGGTCTGGCAGGGCCACTCCCCCGCGCAACCGCCGCACGTCCAAGCCGGCTTGATCGGGTGGTGAGTGCTCATCGCGAGCCGTCCTGGCTGGGCCATTGGCCGCGCTTGATCGGACGGCCCCGCCAGGACGCCACCCGCCGCCCGACCGGCAACAGCTCAACGCCGCCCACGAAGCCACCGCCGATCCGGCACCGCCCGCGTGGTCTCCTCCACCGGTAGTCGATCCGCCTCCGCCTCGGCAAGAAGCCGCCGCTTGGCCGCTTCACGCTCGGCCGCCTGGATCTGCTCGCCCCGGCCTGCCGCTGGCTCGCCACCCTTACCCGGCATTGCCACCTCCGTCAGCGGAACGCGGCGGCGCCCTCCGCCATCGCAGGTTCACAATGACGTCGGAGCGTCACGGTCTGCGACGGCACAAGATGCGACAAGCAGGCCACATTGGCGACGACATTTAGGCGACATAGCGCTATCGTGGCGGTCATGGCCGCCCCCAACACCGCCCTGCGCGCTGTCCGTACTGGAATGCGCATGAGCCAAGACGACTTCGCTCGAGCGCTCCAGGCTGCCGGCCACCGCGTCGGCGAACCCAACGACGCCAACAAGAGACTCGTCCAGCGATGGGAGTCGGGCGCGATCGCCGCGCCGCGCCCCGTCTACGCTCGCGCGCTGGAGGTCGTCACCGGCCTACCCATCTCGCTGCTGGGCTTCGCCGCGGTGCCCGGCGAGCACGTCAGCGACGACGAACACGGTGGCCACGACCTGACCTCTCCCCTGTCCAGCCTGGCCACGCCGACGCCAACGGCCAAGCCCACCACGGTCCACGGGTCGTACGAAGGTGTCTGGCTCAGCCGCTACCAGTACTACTCCAGCGGCCGGGGGGATTCCTTCGCCGGGCAACACTTCGTCGTGATGCTTCAGCATGGCGACAGGCTGACCGCGCGCAGCCTGCCCGGATCGGCGGCCTCGTCGCTCTCACTGGACCTGACCGTGGACGGTGCCGTTGTCACCGGCACGTGGGTGGAGCAGACCGACCCCGCCGGCTACTACCGGGGCGCCCGGTATCACGGTGCAATCCAGCTCCTGGCCGAGCCCACGGGTCGCCGGATGGCCGGAAAGTGGGTTGGGTTCGGCAAGGACATGGACGTGAACACCGGCCCGTGGGAGCTTGTCTTCCAAGACGCCTCAACGTCCAAGGCAACGCTCGATCGCTACAACACGTCGGCGACGTGACGCACTGCTACCCCGGGGCCATCGACCCCTCGCTTGTAAGTTCTGGGCGCTGTGTCCGGCGCGGTTCGTGCTCGTCTCTGACGTCGGACGGTAGTCCGGAGCCCGCCGTACACGACCCTCAAGGTCCGACCCCGTTGCTGTCACCGTAGCTGTCTGACAGCGAAATACTCGGCTACGTCGGCCGGTTCCGATTGCGGTGGTCCTGTAGCCATGCAACGGCGCTCCCTGTAGCGACCACCGTGCAGGCACCAAAGGTCACCGGCACCCACCACGCGCCACCCGGGTCTAGCGCTGTGGCCACCGTCAGCCAGAGGCAGACCAGCGCAAGCAGGGACCACGCGATCGGGAACCACGGCACACCTCGTCGAGCTGCCAACGCACGCCCCTCATCCGGCCAACCGTCTTGCATCGATCCGAGCAAGTCTATAGAAGCTGGCGGGCCACTATCAGCTTGGGAATCGGGTTGATCCACACTGCGAGCGGCCACGCTGGCAGGTCAATCCGCACTAGTCGTTCCGCCGCCGGGTTGCCGGGATGCTGCTGTAGCCCGATGTTGACCGCTGCGTCGGGCACGGGTCGGGCACGCTGACCGCTCAGCGACGGGTGCGGCTTCGCCGCACCGCCCAGACTCCACCAACGATCGCCGCCGCCGTCGGCAGGAGACAGCACAGGGTTAGGACGATCAGGTGCCATGGTTTGAGTGCTCCCATGGCCGCGACGGTAGTCGCTGTTGACCACCAATACTGTCCCAGCAGAGCCACAGAGTCCGGTTCCCGACGGGCGCAGTTTTGGTGCCCTTGTCCGGGTCAAAGCCCTCAGCCGTTGTCGCGCTGAGGGCTTGACGCCTTCGTCCCGAAGGAACGATCGGCCGCCGACGAGCTGCGCCGGCAGGAGGGCTTAGTAGCTGCTCGAACGGTCCACCGAAGTCCATGGATGTCCGCCGTTGCTCGCGCCCGTCGTCGCCCAGTTGGTCACCCATCCCGAGTGTCAAACGTTGAAGCGGAGCTTGCGCGGCCCTCCGGTGGACTGCGGCAACCTGCCCGCCGTTCCGCCTCGCGACCTTGCTTGCTATCTCATGGCAGGGTGGGGACATGGCCGAGTGGACCGATGTTGTGGGCGCTGTCGCAGACGTTGGCACCGTGAGTATTGCCGTAGTAGCTGCAACCGTCGCATGGCATCAAGTCAAGGAGGCGCGACGCCTACGCATCGAGCAGGCAGCTCCCTACGTCGTCGTCGACCTACAGAGCAACCCGGCAGATCCGAAATTCGTCGACTTGGTTATCCTAAACACAGGAACGACAACAGCCCGCAATATTAGGTTCACTTTCTCTCCAGAATTGCGCAGCACCCTGTACCCACACGCAGCAGAACCAAGACAACTCTCCGAGTATCCCGTCCTCAAGGACGGGATACCAAATCTGCCGCCGGGCGGAGAATTTCGATTCCTATTCGAATTCGTTGTCGAGCATTGCCGGAAGCGCGATGAGTTTCCTACCAAGTACGATGTGATCGTGAATTTCGACGACTCTCGCGGTCGACCTTGCGACTCGCTTACATATTCTCTGGATCTCTCCTTGCGCTGGAGCCTGCTACGACTGGGCAGGGACCGTTGATCTTTCGCCCCGCACGGACACGACTGCCGAAGAAAGCTACAGCGCATACTGCCGAGATCGATCAACAACTCGCCTAATCTCTGGCTCAGCAATAGCGGATACAGCAGCGTTTAATCGTTTGAACCGCCTCGCGAACCTCAGTTGCCGGAAAATCCGTCCAGACCAGGACACGTCAGCTAGAAGTCTTGCGGCTTCCCTGACGAGGTCAGCGAATTTACTTTCAATACCGCCCCCGCCTTCGTCCTCGTCCGGGTAGTCGTTCCAACTAGAATAGCTGAGAGAATGCGCAGCATCGGCGAGAGACAAGTAGAATCGCACATAGCCGCGCGGTATCCGGGCAAGCAATGCGGCAGTTTCCAACGCTCGTGCTGATTCCGTGAAAGCTGGCTTCTCGCCGTGGGGTGCCCAGCGGGAGTGCTCCATTTTTCCTAGCGCTTCGAGCACCCTGGCCTGAGCTTCGTGCCGATCTTTTCCGCCCGCGACCCATTGCCCCAGAATAGACCCAATTCCGAGTGTCCCCAATGCGCCAACTATCGATAGCAAAGCGTTAAGGCCCAGTGTCATACTCAAAAGTATGCATCTGGTGGACAACCTGCCATCCCGTCTGCCGTCGACCCGCCCTGCTGGGGAGCGGGCCGCCGCCCGGCCCGCCACGTCAAGCGGACCTTGACGCACATACGGACGCTGGCGGGTCGGGCGGTGGTCTGCTCGGCTTGCCCGGGTCGACGGCTGGCGGGATGGCCATGCGCAACCACCCACGACCGTGACCCGCCGACGGAGCCCCGGCCATCCTAGAGCCGGAGCGCCCCCGCCGGAGGCGCACTAACCGCAACCCCGCGACCACCGCCAGCTCG
>NZ_MUYZ01000189.1:0-13474 GCF_003013775.1 Micromonospora sp. MH33 | reverse complement strand
TCAACTCATGCCCATACGCACGAGACGGAAGACCCGCAAGCCAATGCAACTGAGTGATCCGACCCTCAGCGCCATCCCCACTCACATAGACGTTGTGGCTGTCCTTCAGGTCACTGTCGTACCGGCTGAGCCGAACCACCGTCTCCGCGGCCGGATCGAACACCACCGCCACCGCCTGCGACCCACCCTGCGACCCCAACCCCGCGTTGGTCTGCACCACCCACTGCTCAACCGCACCCAACGTGGCCCGAATCGCGTCCTCCGCCACGTTCGCATCCGGCACCAACCGAAGACGGAACACCACCGTCCCCGACTCACCACGCTGCACCCAATGGTCGACGTGGACCCGAACCCCCGCCTGCTCCCCCGCCGTCACCACCCGGAACGGACGCCCGCCCTCGTCCCCCGGCGTCGGCACGAACTCCAGCGGCGCCCGACCCCGCCACGTGAACCGATCCGACTCCACCCGCGTCATCTCGCCCCACGAAGGCAAACCCTCCGCACTGCGATACGACACACGCCAACCACCATCAACCCACACCACCGACGGCTCCACCCCAGCCGCCCACTTCGACGACGGCACCTCTTTCACGCCGCCCCGGGACGAACCCTCCGCAGGACCCCACGTAGACGCCGCCGCACCCCCCGGCAGCGACACGTCACCGCGTACCGCACCGGCCACGCCCGCTGAAGGGTCCGGCTCGACCGGCGGGGTCGACGTCGACGTGGTCCGCGCTGCCACGTCCACCTGGCGCGCGAGGGCCGACGGGTCACGGGGGCGGTCGGTCCCGTCCGGTGTCAGGACGATGTACCAGATGTCGTCCGCTCGGGCGTCCTCGCCGGCCCGGCCCTTGGCCCAGGTGCCGAGCATCTGCATGCTGCCGGTGTGGATCTGGTTGCGGGCGGGTTCGTACCAGTGCAGTTGCGTGGTGGGCAGGACCACCCCGGCGGCGGCCGTGGACCCGGCCACGGCCAGCACCCGGGCACCCGGGCGCTGGTCAGCCGGCAGTTCACGGGTCGGTCGGCCCACGGTGAACCCGAGCCCGGGGACGGCGTCCAGCATGTCGGCGAGCATGTCGGCGCGGTGCTGCGGGATGTACGCCAGCCAGGCGGCGGCCACGGCGTCGGGGCGGCCGGTCTCCACCGGTCCGGCCGGCGGCGTGCTGGTGGGCTCCGGCCAGGCCCTGGTGTCCAGGCCGTCGGCCAAGGCCCGGAGGCCGGCGGCGTCGACCGGCGGGACGGCCTGGGTGACCCACCGGTGGGCCAGGTATCCCTGGTGTCGGTTCAGGTTCTCCACCAGGGCGGCCACCGCCGTGGCGAAGTCCTGCCGCGACTCGATCTCCGCCTCGTGCAGGATCTCCAGCCGGGAGTTCACGTCGGGCCGACCCCGGAGGGCGGCCAGGTCGTCCTGGACGCGCTGCGGCAGCCGCCGCACGGCGTCGTCGAGGGTCTCCGGGCGACCGGTGATGTCCAGCCGCACCACCTCTCCACCCGGGTAGGCGAGGTACGGCGGCTCGGCGCTGATGCCGCCGTCGACCCGCAGTTCGACCCGGACCGCCAGGGCCGCGGCGAGGTCCCGGGCCAGTTGTACCCGGTCCCGTTCGTGTACGGCGGTCTCGTCCGCCGCGGCGGTCGCGGCGTTGTCGGCCTGCCGGGTCGGGTCGGTGCTCAGCACCACGCGCGCCGGGACCGTGCCGCCGTGCCGGGTGCGTACCGTGCGTTCCAGTTCCGGGATGACGGACCGGCCGTGGCCGGAACGGGCGATGTCGGCCAGCGCCGTGTCCACGTCCACGACCGGGGTGCCGCGCGGGACCGGCGGGACCGACAACGCCATCGCGTCCACCTGCTGTTGCGCCTCGTCCCGGGCGGCCTCGCGGGCGGTCCTGGCCTCGTCGAGCATCCGTACCGTGTTGGTGTGCGCCTGCGCCGAGACGTCGCGGGCCCGGAACTCCTCGCTCGCGGTCTCGACCTGCCGGCGCAGGTCCGGCAGCTCCGCGCGGACCCGGTCGAGATCCGCTCCGGCCTTGCGGAGGTCGCCGGTGGCCTTATCCAGCGCCGTCCGGGCCGCGTCCAGTTCCCGCCGCGCCTGGTCGAGCTCTGCCCGGGCGGCGGCCAGCCGTGACTCGTCCTGGCTGGTGGCGGGGTCGTCGACGGTCTGCCGGGCCGCTGACTCCAGCCTCTCCCGTCGCGTCACCTCCGCTTCGAGTTCCGGCATCGCCCGGTCGAGGTGGTCGATGTTCGCCTCGAGCCGGGCCCGTTCGCCTTCGGCCCGGGTGACGGCGGTCCTGGCGGCGTCGAGCGACGCCTCCGCGACGGCCCGGGCACCGTGGGCGACGGCCTCGTCCCGGCGGGCCTGGCGGAGGTCGTCGACGGTGCGCTGGAGTTCCTGGGTGGCCTGCTGGAGGCGCTCCCGCGTCACCTGCCGCACCCGGGCCACCTCGGCGTCCGAAGCGTCCGAAGCGTCCGAAGCATCCGGGGCCGGATCGGGATCCGGTGTCGTGGTGAACAGCCGGTCAGCGACGTGACGCAGTGCCGGCCCACGGGTGCCGGTGGCGTTGTCAGCGAGGTTGCGGATCGTCTCGGCCCACTGTTGCCGCTGCGGCGCGGAGAGGGTCTGACGCGCGTCCCGCACCAGCGTGGTGACGGCGGCGTCGGCGATGTTCAGGCCGGCGAGCGCGTCGGCGGTCAGGCGCAGGATCGCCGCGTCCACGGCGTCGACCGGACCGTCGAGGGTGGCGGCCAGGTAGCCGAGGGCCGACACGGCGGCCGGGTCGGCTACGTCCGGCCGGGCCAGCAGGTTGGTCAGCAACTCCTGCCGCCCGGTCGGCGCTCCCCGCAGCGGGTTCGGGGTCCCGGCCGCTGCCGACGCCGGCGGGGTGGGGCCGAGCAGGTACCGGTATCCGTCGTCGAGGTGGCCGTAGCGGGCCAGGGTGAGCAGCGCGTCGCGGGCGGCGAGGTCGACGTCGTGGTGGGGCAGTCCCGCCCGGCGGATCTGAAGGGCGCTGTGCGCCCGGTCGGAGAGCAGCTCCGTCCCGTGGCTGTCGAGGAAGGTGCGGGAGTCGTCCCAGTTGTCGATGGCGAGCCACTCGTCGAGGGCGGCGGTGACCGGGGGCATCGGATGGTGCACGACGTCGGCCGGCGGCAGTGAAGTGTCCGCCGTGCCGGCCCAGGTGGCGGCCGGTGGGGGCAGCGCCGGGATCAGGTCGGCGGCGGTGGAGACGTCCCGCCACGCGTGGGCCAGGTCGGTCGCGGTCGTCCCGGACGCGGTCACCGCGGCGGCGAGCGGGGCGGCGTCGTCCGGGGTCAGGCGCTTGAGCAGCCTGTCGACCGGAAGGTACCGCCCCCGTTCGTTGACGTCGAGAACGTGGCGTAGCGTCGCCGCGTCCCAGCCGGCTGCCGTGGGCAGCTCTGCCAGGGCTTGCAGGGTGTCCGGCCAGTTCTGCGGGGGGTTGATGGTCTCCACGGCGGAGGCGATGGCCCGGAAGGTGTCCAGTGCGCCGACGGCCGGGTCGAGGACGGCGGCCACGGCCCGCAGGATGCCGGCGTCGGAGACGGCCTCCGGCTCCGGCCGGGGGCGGGTCACCCGGGGGTCGGCGTCGACGAGGTCCGCCAGCGCCCGCAGCCCGGCGGGGGCGGTCGGGTCGATCGGGTCGATCGGGGCGGTCGGTGTCACCGCGGCCACCGCGTCGGCGAGCACGCGGTGCCGGGCCGCCGCGTCGGCGGCGTCGAGGTAGTCGTACGCGGCGGTCAGTTGTCCGGCACGGATGGCGTCGAGCAGGGCACGGTGCCGGTCGAGGACCGGATCGCCGGCGGGTGCCGGGGTCGTCTCGGGCTGGACGGTTTCGGGCTGGGCCGGCGCGGTCGGGGGTGCCGCCGGCCGGGCCTGCTGCTGGTCCTGCGTCAGCCGCGCCGCGGTCGGGTCGGCGCGCAGCACCGAGAGGTTGTCCTCCGCGAACTGCCGGGACGCCGCCCAGTCGCCGTCCTGGAGCAGCCAGCTCGTCAGCACGTCGGGCTCCACGAGGATGACGGTCTTCGGCGTGGCGTTTTCGCTGACCACCGGGAGTGCGGCGAGGGTCACCGCCTCCTGGAACTGCGCGGCGGTGAGGGTCCGCTCGGCCGTCCCGAGGGCGAGCGGGTCGTAGAGCCGGTAGGTGCCGTCGGCGTCGACACGCGCCGCGAAGGCACCCTGGGGGCGGGTGATCCACAGTCGGGTGCCGGGGCGCAGCGTGGCGGGCACCTCGGGTAGTGGCCCGGTGGTGGTCCATCCCGGCGGCAGGACGGGAGCCAGCAGCCGCCGCGCCTGACCGGCCCGCGTCTGCGGGCTGTCGGTGTCGTGCCGGGCGACGTGCGCCCCGAGCGGGTTCGCCGATCGGGTGGGCAGGCCCTCGGTGATCCACTCACGGGTCAGGTCGTCGGCGTCGGCACGGGCCTGCCGGATGTGCGTCTCCAGCTCCGGACCCAGCTCCGCGGCCGCGTCCATCTGAACCGGGGTACGTTCCAGCAGCCTGCGGTAGATCTCGCGTTGCTGCGGCGCGCCGATCGCGGCACTGAAGGCCCGCAACTTCAGATCCCGGTCGAGCCCGTGGATCACCTCGACAGCCGTGACCGGGGCGAACGTGCCGTCCGGCCCCTCCCGCAGTTCGACGATCCAGCCCTGCGGGTCGATCCGGTACCGGCTGGCCGCGCCCTGGTCGTCGGTGACGGTCAGGTCGAGGTGGGTCTTCAGCTCGAACGCCACCACCCGGGCCACCGTGCGCGGGTCCTGGGCGAGCAGCTCCACCTCCTCGGGTGGGGTGACCGACGCGGGGCCCGGCGGCAGCACCGCCTGTACCCGCTCGACGATCTGGGGGATCCGCTCGGCGAACTGCCGCACGTCGGCGGCGGACAGCGCGGCACCGACCGCGAGTTTGCCGACCCGGTTCTTCCAGGCGGTCAGCTCGGCGAGGTCGGCGGCGGCCTGCTGCGCGGCGTTGAGCCGCTGGAGGTGACCCACCGCCCAGTCCAGTACCACCTCGTACCGGAGGCGGGTCTGCTCGGCGGCACTGGCGGTGAGCCGGAGCGGGCTGACCGGGTCGTAGTGGTTGCCGAGCTGGTCACGGATCAGCAGAGCCACGTGCTGGGGCGCCTGGCCGGGGTCGAAGGTGCCGGCGTCGATGACCCGGCCGGCCACCGGGGCGGCGGCCATGCCCGCCGGGGTCGCGCGTTGCAGCAGACCCTCCAGACCGATCGAGGGCGCGTCGCTCGCTGGTACGGGCCAGCCGGCCGGGTTGTTCGCCTTCCAGTCGTACCGTTCGGAGAGCCCGCGCTGGAGCTCGTGTACCTCGTCGGCGAACATCTCGTAATACCCGTCGCCGCTCACCCAACCGGTGCCGGGGGCGTCGTCGGCCTCGAATTGTTCCGGCCCGATCGGCGCCAGGCCGGCGTCGCGGTGGAACGCGCTGTGCTGGTGCGGGACCGCGACGAAACGCGCCAGGGTGCGGATCCGGACCAGGTACGTCCGCCCCTGCATCTTGAGGTGGTTCTCGAGCCGCTTGGTGTCGTCGAAGGTGGCGCTGTGGCTGGCCGGCGCGTTCCGGTTCGCGCCGGTGGAGATCCCGCCGGTGGCCGTCGTGTCCTCCTGCGGGCCGATGTTCGTCTTCCCGATCGGCGCGCCGTAGGCCATCCCCACGTCGACGTTGGGCCGCCACCGGCTGCGCGACTGGGTGGCCGAGGTGGTGAACGCGAACTTGGCGTACCGGCCGGTGCCGGTGGTGGCGAGCTCGCTGATGATCTCCAGCGAATGCAGCTTGACGTACATCCGCATGGCGACCCGGTTGTTGGACGCGCCGGCGACGAACAGGTGCGAGCCGAGCAGGTATCCGCCGTCGTCCAGCCCTTCGGAGAGGTGGTTGTCGACGTTGAGCCGGGACAGCAGGCCGTCGAGCGCCACGCTGCCCCGGTACAGCGGGGCGTTGGCCTGCGGGCCGAGCACGTTGCCCATGAGGTGCCGGGCGGCCGGGTAGAGGTCGTCGACCAGGGCGCCGCTGACGTAGGCGTCGCCGGGCAGCGACGGCAGCGCGCGCAGGTCCAGCTGCGGCGACCGGGGGACGGGGGTGGCCTCGGCCAGCCCCCGGGGCACCTTGAAGTCGATCCGCCCCTCGTAGTGACGGGTCAGCACCGGCTCCACCGGCGCGAGGGAGATCGAGTCGGCGAAACCGGCGGGCGCGTGGTGCAACGTCCAGTCCGCCGCGTTGTTCAGGGCCGTCAACACGTGGTTCACCAGGTAGCTCGGCTGCCAGCCGTGCATCTGCACCCGGCTGAACTTCATCATGAGGCCGATGAGGGCCCTGGCCCGATAATGCCCCGTCCAGTCGTATACGGTCCGTTCCCGGACGACCTGCGCGGCACCCTTGACGCCGCGCCCTCCCCCAGGCGCGAACGACAGCGACCCGGCGGTGGACACCGGGACGCCGTCGACCGAGAAGCCGAACCGGGCCGGCGTCAGGTTCCAGCCCAGCGCCTGTCCGATGATGCGAGCGGTCGCGCCGTAGGCGTGCTCGTAGTTCTCGATGCCGTAGTCGGCAACCCAGTCGGTGTACCAGGGCAGGTCTTTCAGGATGGCCGAGATTTCCAGCTTGAACATCTGGACCGCCACCGGGTTGCGCTGGTCGACCAGGTAGAACGACACGCCGTTGTAGCGGTGCAGCATGTCGGCGAACACGATGTTCGCGCGCTGGCCGGCGAGCGTGGACTGGAGCGTTTCGAGGCCGCCGGGCAGCGCGCCGACCACCGACTCGTCAGGCGAGACCATCAGCACGCCCCAGCTGGTCCCCGCCCCCGGCCAGTTGTCGTGGCTGGCCCCGAGCAGCCCGGGCCGGCCGGCGTCCACCAGTTCCCGAACGGCGTCCAGCACGGTCGTGGTGGGGCGCGGCCCGCCGTCCGCCGGGGCCGGCCCGGTGAACAGCGTCAGCTCGTCGACGCCCGCGTGGCCCAGCGTCCGGTCACCGGTCCGGGTCAGGTAGGGCGGCATGGTCAACGCGCTGAACGGGTTGGCGTTCGGGTCCAGGGTGATCCCGAATTCGGTGGCGAACCGCTCACGGCGGCGCGGGTCGAGCACCGCGCCGCGCTGGGCCAGGTCCACGTGCCGGTCGGCGAGCGTCAGCGCCCACGTCTGGACCCGGTGCTGGATCAGGTACGCGCCGAGGTCGGGCAGACCGCCGGCCACGCGGTCGGCCAGCTCGCCACGCCACCGGCTGAGCAACCCCGCCACGGTGTTGCCGCTGAGCACCAGCTCACCGCGGGACCACCGGCCCATCGCGTCCACCAACTGCACATCGCTGACCGGCAGCTTCCCGGCCGCGTACTGCGCCAGGGCCTCCGCCTCCGGCAGGATGAACAGCATCGTGCGGTCCCGCAGGTCGGCTCCGGGTGGCACGCTGACCCGGCTGGCGACGAACCCGACCTGCGTACGGACGCCGGCGCGGACGTTGACGTCGAATTCCGCCACATAGGCGTACCCCAGGCCGAAGGCCAGTTTGAGCATCTCAATGCCGCCGACGCGCTTGGTCTCGACCGTCTCGCTCTTGCTGACCCGCACGCCCGCCGACTCGCCGAAGCCGACGTTGACCGGGCCGAACTTGCGGCTGAGGCCGATGTTGGGCAGGTTGAACGCCTTCGCGAACGACTCGTGGGCGGCGTTGACGGTCTCGGCCAGGCCCAGCTCGATCTTACCGGTGACGTACTGGTCCGGGGTGGCGCCGACGAACTGCACCCTCCGGATCCGGGGCACCTTGACCGAGAGCGCGGCATTGGTGTTCGCCCAGAAGCCGGGCTCGACCAGGGTGGTCGCGCCGTACTGGCCGAGCATGGCCTCCATGAACCGCGCCTGGAAGGTGACGTGGTTGGTCAGGCTGGCCACCGGCCCGGTCATCGGCCGGCCGGCCAGGGTCAGGTCCCGCGGCAACTGGTTCTGCGCCGCGGCGCGCAGGCCGTGCGCGTCGACGAAGTACACGATGCCCTGGTGGAGCGCCGACGGTGCGACGTCGCCGGGGGTCACCTCGCTGAAGGTGGCCGGGTCGGAGTTGAACTTCAGCAGCGCGGCGTGCACGTTGGCGGGGATCAGCTCCGGCGAGACGATCGGGGCGTCCCGGTCGCTGATCCGGACCACGTAGCCCAGGTCGTACGGCGCGTTGACGAACATCACCCGGCCGCCGTACTCCTTCAGCTCCGGCCGGTTGACCACGCGGGTCACCCGCTCGGCGGCGCCGACGTTGCGGCTCACCGACCCGCCGAGGAGTCCGACGGACCGGACATCCTTGACGCTCGGCGGCAGCGCGGTGTTCACCCCGCCCTCCACCGACCAGCCCTGGTTGCCGCTCGCGCCCTGGCCGGCGATGCCGAGCGACATCCCGAGGGTGACCGTGCTCACCTCGTCGCTGAGCCGTTCGAAGTGCACCGAGTTGCCGTCCGCGTCCACGTCCGCGGTGATCCGGGGGATCGCGAAGACGGTCACCTCGGCGGTATCAATCACCGCGTTGCGCCAACTGTGCAGGGTGAAGGACATGCCCGCCTCCGGGGCGGGCGGGTCCTGGCCGACGACGAGCGCGGCGCCGTCCTGGACGAGCGAGTCGAAGTGCGACTCCAGGCCGTCGCCGCTCACCATCTTGTTGAACAGGTCCAGGTTGTCGATCGTGGCGTCGGTGTCGCGGTGGACGACCTCGTCGTAGGCGTCCCGCGCCCCGTCGACCATCCGGCCCAGCAGCGACCGTTCCTCCAGGGGCGTACCGGGGTCCGGGGTCGCCGGCCGGTTCTGCTCCCCGTGCGCCCACGGCCGGTCCCCGTCCGCCGGCAGGAACCCCTCACCGGCCAGCACCTGCATCAGACCGGCCCGGAGCCGCCGCACCGCCGGCTTGTCGATCCTCGGCAGGGCCTGACCCAGCAGACCCCGCCCCTGGATGACGTGCCGGGGCAGCAGGTTGCCGCCGGTGTCCTCCGGGTGCACGCCGGTGTTGCGCAACCTCGGCCGCCACTGGTCGTGCGGCACCGACCGCGGTCGTCCGCCTGCGGGCACCACCGCCAGGTCACCGTCCGCCAGACCGGGGACGGGATCGCGGGCGAAGGCGTCCGCGTCGACGCTGAACCCGTAGTCGAAGGCGTCCGGCTCGGACATCCGGAGCACCGCCGACCCGTTCACCACCGGCGTCGGATGCGGCCACTCGCGCGGGCGGCGGGAGGTGGACACCTCGGCGTGCCACTCGAAGGGCACCTCGTGGCCGACGGTCTGACCGGTGTACCGGCCGACCACGACGTTCAGCGACGCCACCGTGACGCCACCACCGTCGTTGCTGGTCCAGCTCATCCCCGCCCGGGCGGAGAGACCGAGCGTAGTGTTCTCCTTGTACGCCTGTGGATTGTCGAGACGCCCGGCCAAGGGCAGGTCCACCGCGCCACCGAAGGACACCCCGGCGGACTGCCCGAGGGTGAACTCGCCGCCCTGCCCCACGATGCCGGTACGCACCTGCTCGATGTGGGCCTTGTCGCTGCTGGCGCCCACCCGCGTGGAGCCGCCGCCGAGGCCCACCTGCACGGAGCCGCCGAGACGACGGCCGTACACCCGGATGCTGGCCGCCGCGTGCCCGTCGTCGTGCAACGTGAACGCGTAGCCCCGGGTCATCGCGCCGGCGTCGCCGTCCGTCTCCGGCGTACGCCGGTTGTTCACCGCCTCGTCGAAGTGCGTCTCCAGGTTCCACAGCTTGCGCTGCAACTCGTTGCGCATCGGGCTTTCGATGGACATGTCGAAGCCGTCGGCGCGCAGCCGGTCGATGATGTGGTCGTACAGCTCGTTGAGACCGGTGATGTTGCTGGCGGAGAAGAGCTCCGGCACCCGCGTCAGGTTGTCCCGCAGGTGCTCGGGCAGGTCGGCGACCACCTGCTCGCCGGCGCTCTCCAGCAGGTGGTCGGGGATCGCCACCACCAGCCGGGCCGGTTCCTGCCCGTCCGCCGGCTCCGGCAGCTCCACCGCCTGCCACGGCTGCCCGTCGCCGCGTACCTCGATCAACCACCCCGGCTCGTACGAGTAGAACGTCGAGTCCGCGCGGGTGTCGAGCACCCGGCCCTTCTCGGCGTCGATCAGGTAGGCGGACTTCTGGTCGACCTTGTTGAGGGTGGCGTTGAAGCGGGGCCCCCAGTGGGTCATCGGGCCGAGCGGCACGTCGACGTTGAAATCACCCCGCAACCGCATCGCCCGCGTGGTGGTGCCGTCGGACTGGCTGTGCGCACCGGTCTGGAAGACACCCTGGGTGAACTGGTTGGCGTGGAAACGGCCGTTCTCGCTCGTCCGGCCCTCGGTGTCGTCCAGCGACGGACCGGGCGCCTCCGTGTCGAACGAGCCGGCCGGGTTCGCCACCAGCCGCGGGTCCTCCGGCCGCAGGCGGGCCCGCACCTCGATGCCGCCCAGCGTGAACAGGAGGCCGTCCGCGGAGACCAACTGCGGGTAGTTGTTGAGCAGCCGCTCACGCAGCTGTTCCCACTCGTTGTCCCGCACGGTGACGCCCCGACGGGCCACCTCGGCGCGCAGTCCCTGCTCGATGCGGTCGACGTCCGGCAGGTTGGCCTTGGGATCGCCGAGCGCCAGCGCCCGCCGGTCCGGGGTGGCCGGCCGCGCCGGTGCCGACGCGGACGACCCGCTGGGATCGGGTGCGGCCGGGCCGGCGCTGGCCTCGTTACCGAAGACCCGGACGTGCCGGTCGGCCTCGGGAACACCGGACAGCAGCCGGGTGGCCGCGTCGGCCACCTCGCGCGGGATGGGACCGCCCCGGGACTGGATCACCACCGCCACCCCGGTCGCGGGGGCCGCCAGGGCGTCGGGGGAGAGCGTGTTCGGGCTGGTGCCGTTCTGCGCGAACAGGACGACCCCGGTCTGTTCCCGGACCGTCCAGCCCCGGTACACCTCGTACCCGTCGGTGGCGGACGGGGTCAGGCCCAGCGGACCGGGCTGCCGGGGCGGTGCCGGACGCAACGGCACCCGCCAGGCGTGCGCGGCGGCCGGGAAGGTCTCCTGCCCCCGGGCGTCGACCGGGATCAGCTCGTCGGCACCGGCGGGCTGCCGGCCCACCACGGAGACCGGCAGCACCAGCTCCAGCCGCCCGCCGAACCGTTCCCGCAACAGGTCCGCCACCCGGGCAGCGTCCACCGCACCGGACGGCGTGCCCGGGGTGCCGGTGGCCGGCGGCGCGACGAACACCTGGAGCGGGCCGGCACCCGGAGGAAGCCCTCGATGGACGGCCTCCACGACGGCGACCGGGTCGTCGACCGACTCGTCCACCACCAGCCGGGGCCGGTCCGGGCTGGTCAGGTCGGACCAGTTCAGGGTCGTGGCACCGGCCGGCGGCCGTGGACCGGCGTGGGCGAGCACCCCACCTGGAACGTGGCTCAACTGGACGCCGGCCGGCAGGCCGGACACCTCCGACGGGACGAGAGTGCGCCGGTCCAGCCCCATCCCGGAGGTGATCAGGTTCGTCAGCGCGGCAGCGGGCATGCCCCCGAAGATCCGACCGACCCGGTGACCCACCTCGACCGGCAGCGCAGTCGCTGCCCAGCCCAGGAAGACCACCGGCTCGGCCAGCCAGCCACCGGTGTCCGGCAGCAATCGCCGCGCCCTGTCCAGCTCGGTCGCCGGCCCGATCCACAGGTGGCTACCGCCGTCCCAGACCACCCAGCCGTCGCCGAGCCCGTACACGCCGGGCGACTGCTCGGGCAGGCCGTACGGGGCGGGCCGGCGCGGTGCGCCGGTGACCTCGGGCAGGAAGAGGTACCGCTCGGGCCGCCCGCTGAAGAAGGTCACCTCACCGTTGGCGTCCAGCGGCACGATCTGCGGGCTGGGCGTCGGCCGGTCCTCCAGCGCCGACCGGGGCACCGACAGCATCGCCAGGGACTGCGGTCCCAGTGCCTGCGCGGTGACCTCCAGCGCCCGGGCCACGGTGACCCGCTGGTCCTGCGGCCAGTGCAGGACGGCCATGGTGGCGTCCTGCGCCCGCATCCCGGCCAGCGCGGCACCGAGACGGTCCGGGTCGAGCACCGAGGAGTGCAGCAGGATGGCCGGGCCGGGGCCGGTCGGGGGCAACACCCGCGAGCTGATCGGGCCGGGTGCGGCGTCCCTGTCGTGCAGCAGCACACCGCCCACCGCGCGCTGGAGCCGCAGGTCGTCCGGCAGCCCCTCGGCCATCAGGACCAGCGGCGCGTCCGGGGAGGCGGCCAGGGGGACGACCTGCTGTTGACCGTCGTCGGCGGCCGGGGCCGGCGGTTGCGGGGTCGGCGCGACCTGCTGCGGGGGTACGGCCGACAGCTCGAGCGCCGCAGGGGTTTCCGGCACGAGCGCGTCGAAGTGGACGCCCGGTCGCTCCGGGTCGGCGGCCGATCGGGCCAGATTGACCGGGGTGCCCCCGGTCGGGCCGTACGCGCCCACCGGCCGCACCCCGTCCGGGGCGACCTGGGAGACCCGCATCCGGGCATCGGCCGCGTGGGCCAGCAGCGGTGCCAGGAACCGGCCGGCCGGGCTGTTCGACAGGTTCGCCCAGTCCTGCACGGCTGCCTTCACCGCGGCCAGTTCCCCGGAGTCGAGCTGGCGATCGGGGTCGGTCAACACCTCAAGCAGGTGACGGCCGGCGTCCGCCGGATTCACCCGCATCTCGTCGAGACGTGCCCGCGCGATGTCCGGGTTCAGGAGACCGGCCTCCACGAGTTCATCGACGCGCTGCTGCGCCTGGTCGGGGCTGAGCGCCGCCGCGTCCCGCTCGTGTTGCTGCCGGAAGGCGAGCCGCTGCGCGGTCACGTCCGCCGGCAACCGCCCCGCGTTCTCCGCCAGATAGTCCGACACGTGGCCCCGCAACAACTCGGTGACCCGGCCGAGCTCGGACCCCTGCGGCACACCGGTACGAACCGACTCGGCGACAGCGGCCCGTACCCCGGCCGGATCGGAGAGGAACTCCCGCAGGTCCGCCGGCAGCCGCGCGTCCAGCGCGGTGCGGACCAGGGCCGGTTCGGAGGCTACGAACGCGGACAACAGGTCACGACCGTCGCGGGGCACACCGAGCGGGACCAGAGCCGGCCGGGGCTCGACCGTGGGAGCCACATACGACGCAGCCGTCTCCCGGATCTGCTCAAGCTCCCAGACGGTGAACCCCACCTCGTTCAGATGATCATCACCCTCGCGCCTGGAACCCCTGAGCAGATCACCCGGCGAAGCATGATGCGGCACCCCAGCGAAATGCTTCAACTCATGCCCATACGCACGAGACGGAAGACCCGCAAGCCAATGCAACTGAGTGATCCGACCCTCAGCGCCATCCGTACTCACATAGACGTTGTGGCTGTCCTTCAGGTCACTGTCGTAAGGGCTGAGCCGAACCACCGTCTCCGCAGCCGGATCGAACACCACCGCCACCGCCTGCGACCCACCCTGCGACCCCAACCCCGCGTTGGTCTGCACCACCCACTG
>NZ_MUYZ01000188.1:0-13481 GCF_003013775.1 Micromonospora sp. MH33 | reverse complement strand
CGCCGGCGGCCGCGATGGCCCGCCCCCGGGCGGTGATCCGGCCGTCCGCGTCGACCGCGCCGAGGGTGGTCAGCGTGTCCCGGGCGACGGTCAGCGCGGCCGGTGGCGGGGGATCGGGCAGCGCCAGCCCGGCACCGTCCGGGGTGCCCCAGGCGGCCAGCTCCAGGGCGAACCCGGTCAGGTCGGCGGTGGCGATCTCCGGTTCGGGCTGGGGGGCGAGCCGGGCGTGGGTCGCCTCCGACCAGCACCGGTAGACCGCTCCCGGCGCCTCCCGCCCGGCCCGGCCGGCGCGCTGGGTGGCCGCCGCTCGGGAGACCGGCACGGTGACCAGCGCGCCCAGCCCGCGGGCCAGGTCGGTACGGGCCACCCGGCTCAGTCCGGCGTCCACCACGACGCGTACCCCGGGCACGGTCAGGCTGCTCTCCGCCACGGCGGTGGCCAGCACGACGCGGCGCCGTCCCGGCAACGGCGCCAGCGCCGCGTCCTGCGCGGAGCCGGGGAGCCGGCCGTGCAGGGGCAGCACGGCGACCGCGTCGCGCAGGTCGGCCAGGCGGCCCGCGACGGCGGCGATCTCGCCGGCGCCGGGCAGGAAGACCAGCACGTCGCCGTCCCGCTCGCGCAGCGCCCGGCGCACCGTCGCCGCCACGTGGTCCAGCAGCGCCGGGTCCACCCGACCCGCACCGGGCGCGGCGACCGGGCGGGGCGGCGGCGCCCAGATCCGGTCCACCGGGTGCAGGGCGGCCTCGGCCCGGACCACCGGTGCGGGACCACCCCCGCCGAGCAGCGCGGCGAACCGGTCCGCCCGAGGGGTGGCCGACATGGCCAGCAGCCACAGGTCCGGCCGGAGCGTGCCGCGGGCCTCCACGGTGAACGCCAGCGCCAGATCGGCGTCGAGCTGCCGCTCGTGGCACTCGTCGAGCAGCACCGCGCCGACGCCGGGCAGTTCCGGGTCGTGGTGCAGCCGGCGCACCAGCAGACCGGTGGTGACCACCTCGATCCGGGTGCGCGGACCGACCCGGCGCTCGCCGCGCACGGCGTACCCGATCCGCTCGCCGACCCGCTCGCCGAGCAGGGCGGCCATCCGGTGCGCGGCGGCCCGGGCGGCCACCCGGCGGGGCTGGGCGATCACCACCCGGCCGGGGACCTCGGCGGCCACCGCGAGCGGCGCCAGGGTGGTCTTGCCGGTGCCCGGGGGCGCCACCAGGACCGCCGCGCCGGCCACGCCCAGCGCCTCGACCAGCGCGGGCAGCACCGGCCGGACCGGCAGGTCCAGGGAGACGTCGGAGAGCACGGACCCACTCTCGCACTCCCGGCCGGGCGGCCGGCGCAGGGACCTGTTCGACTTCTCACATTGACCGTGACCGGTTCATCGCGTGGAGTGACGCTCATCGTGATGATGGGCTGCGGCGCGCGGCGCACACCCCGCAGGCGCTGCTCGACGACGCCGACTACGACCGGGGGCTGCGCCGGCTGCGCGCGGCGGCGCGGCGGACCCCGCACGCCCCGGTGGTCGACGCGCTGGACCTGCTGGTGCTGCGGTGAGCACGGATCGGCCCGGCCGGCGCACCGCCGACCGGGCCAGTGTGTGGACGCCAACGGTGGCCGGGCCCGCCGACCCGGCCACCGCCGCCACCCCCTAGTACGTTCCGTCGAGCTGCCAGCGCAGCTTCGTGAGCGCCCGGGCCAGCAGCCGCGACACGTGCATCTGCGAGACGCCGATCTGCTCGGCGATCTGCGACTGGGTCAGGTTGCCGTAGAAGCGCAGCGTGAGGATCTTCTGCTCGCGCTCGTCGAGCGTGGCCAGCGCCGGCCCGAGGGCCACCCGCAGCTCGGCCAGCTCGAACTCGCCGTCCTCGCCGCCGAGCATGTCGCCCAGCTCGGTGGCGCGGTCGCCGTCGCCGGTCGGGGTGGACAGCGACACCGCGTTGTAGGCGCGGGCGCCCTCCAGGCCTTCCAGGACCTCCTCCTCGGTGAGGTTGAGGTGGCCGGCGATGTCGGCGACCGTCGGCGAGCGGCCGAGGGTCTGCAGCAGTGAGCTGTTGGCGTCGGAGATGGCCAGCCGCAGCTCCTGGAGGCGGCGCGGCACCCGGATGTCCCACGTGCGGTCGCGGAAGTGGCGCTTCAGCTCGCCGATGATGGTCGGGATGGCGTAGCCGGCGAAGTCGACGCCGCGGGACGGGTCGAACTTGTCGATCGCCTTGATCAGGCCGACGGCGGCGGTCTGCGCCAGGTCGTCGGTGGGCTCGCCCCGGCCGCTGTAGCGGTGGGCGAGGTGGTTGGCGAGCGGCAGCCAGGCCTCGATCGCCCGGTCGCGCAGCGCGGGGCGCGACGGGTGGTTGGCGGGCAGCGCCGCCATCGCGTTGAGCAGGTCCGCGGCGCTGTCGGTGAGCGCCCGCGGGTCGAGCTTCTCGGTGGTGGACGGCGTTGTCGTCGCCGGTTCGCTGATCGTGTGCGCGGTCATGGGTGGTCCTCCCTGCACCTCGTCCGCGAAAGAAAAAAGACGTGACGCTTCGGTTTAGCTTCAGTTAGGCCGTTCGGAAGCCACCTTAACCTGATCGGCCCGAGGAAATCTAGCCGAAAGTACGATGTACTTAAGCCGTGTCAGGATACGAATTGGCTTGAATCGGGGCAGAAGCCCTCGGATGGCCGACCGGCGTCGTGAGGCGGGGCGGTCCGGACCGGTGGACCGGACGGACGAATCGTCGGACCGACCGGTCAACATGAAACCCGACAGTCGGCGCACACTGTCGCCTTTCCGTCGTTGTCCCATCGATGGGACCGCCCGTAGCGTCCAGGTGTACACGTCTACGGAGGCACCGTGCTGGATCCCGCCGCTCCGCAACTCGTCGTCAACGCCCGGACCGTGCTGTTCAGCTGGCTCCCGGCGGACCCCGAGGCGGTCGCCGCGCTCGTCCCGGCAGCCCTCCGTCCGCACCCCGACCACCAGGTCTTCCTCTGCCAGTACGTGGTCGACGACGAGAGCCAGACCTCCGGGTTGGGCGCGTACTCGCTCTCCTTCCTCGGTGTCTCGCTCGCGGACATGGAGCCGCCCGACGGGGACACCCCCGGCGGCTGGTGGACCCACTACCTCGCCTCCAGCCCGCGGGTCCGCCAGTACGCGTCCGCCCGCGGCGCCCCCGCCGTGGCGGGAGAGACCCTGGTTGACGTCCGGGGTGGGCGGCTCACCGCCGAGACATGGGCCGACGGACGGCCGCTCATCCAGGTCACCGCGCGGGTCGGGGACACCGGCACCGAGGCGCACAACGGCCACCACCGCTACCTCAGCGAGCGCGACGGTGAGCTGATCGTCGCCGACTACCCGTACGTGGCCGAGCCGGTGTCGCCGTTCGAGGTCGAGTCGGTGGAGTTCCTGGCCCCGGAGCACCCGGTGTACGCGCTCCGGCCGGCCAACCCCCTACAGGTCTGCTGGGGCTTCTACTCGCCCCGGGTGTCGTTCGCGTACCCGGCCCGGCCGAACGCGCTGGACGAGCCGCTGCCCACCGGCGACCCGGTCACGGCGGCTCACCAGGTGCCGGCGCGCCGGGCGCGCAGCGGCCTGCCGTCCGGGTCGTAGACCAGCCGGTACGCCGGCAGCGCCCAGAGCCGGGTGCGCCACGGCAGCCGCTCCGGCCGGTGCGGCCGCAGCCGCCCCGGCGGGCGGGGCCCGGTGCGGCCGGACTCGTGCCACCGCTCCAGCGCCTCCGCCGCCGAGGTGATCGCCGCGACCGCGTCGGCCGGATCGAGCAGATCGTGGTCCGCGCCGCCGTCCGGGTCCCGGTCCAGGTGCTCCCGCCACAGCCGCAACCGCAGCTCCCGGGCGAACACCCGGGCCCCGTCGCCCAGCCCCGCCGGGTCGGTCGGGGCCCGCTCGTCCCGGGTGTCGTCCAGCACCGCGCAGGACAGCTCGCTGTCGTGGGTCCACGAGCGGCGGTTGAAGTTGTCGCTGCCCACGCTGGCCCAGACGTCGTCCACCACACAGACCTTCGCGTGCACGTAGACCGGGGTGCCCTCGTGGTTCTCCACGTCGAAGACGTGCACCCGGTCCGGGGCGGCCCGGTGGCAGAGCTCAATGGCCTGCGCGCGGCCGACCATGTTCGGCGGCAGCGCCAAGCGGCCGTCCACGTCGGGGTGCCGGGGCACGACGGCCACCAGGTGCAAGCCCGGCTGCTCGCGCAGCGCCCGCGCGAAGAGGTCGGCCACCTCGGTCGACCAGAGGTACTGGTCCTCCAGGTAGATCAGCCGGCGGGCCCGGCGGACCGCCTTGGTGTAGCCCCGGGCCACCGTCCGCTCGCCGTCCGGGGCGAACGAGTAGCGCGGGCGCACCGCCGGGTAGGTGCGCAGCACCTGGACGTGGTGCGGCCCGCAGGGCGGCGGGTCGGCGGGCTGGTCCGGCAGCGGGTCCGGGCTCAGGTCCGACCCGCGTAGCCGGTCCCGCAGGTAGGCTATCGGGTTCTCCGAGTCCAACGGCATCGGGTCGGTCCACCGTTCCCGGAAGGTGGTGTCCAGGGCGCCGACCACCGGCCCGCGGAGCGCGAGTTGCACGTCGTGCCAGGGCGGGTGCGGGCCGTACCGCGGGGACATGGCGACCGGCTGCGGGTCGCCGCCGTGCGCCGCGTCGTCCCGCCGGCTGTGGCAGAGGTCGATCCCGCCGGCGAAGGCGATGTCCCGTTCCGGATCGCCGGGGCGGCGCAGCACGACCAGCTTCTGGTGGTGCGAGCCGCCGCGGCGGACCCGCTGGTCGAGCAGCACCTCCCCGCCGGCGGCGCAGATCGCCTCGCTGAGGTCGCGGTTCTCCTCCTCGCTGTAGGAGAGCGCGTCGAGGTGGGAGCGCCAGATCAGGCCCTTGACGACCACCCCGCGCTGGGCGGCCTGGGCGAACAGCTGCACCACGGTCGGGCCGTCCGGCCGCATCCGCTGGTCCGGGTCGCCGCGCCAGTCGGTGAAGAAGAGGTGGTCGCCCTCCCGGAGTTGCTCCACCTCACTGACCAGTCGGTCGAAGTACGCGCCGCCGTGAATTAACGGCTCGACGAGGTTTCCGCTCGTCCAGACGGGTAACTCAGACCCTGGGTTGGCGCGTTCCTGTGCGGAGAGGAACCAGTTCCGCATCGCCACGTTCCAGCCTCCCGAGGTCGACAACGTCCTCACGGTAGGACCCCCGGCACGGCCCCGCACGCCGACCGCCCCAGGTCGGCAGGGTGCTCGCGTGGGGGCTCACCGACCCCTGGATCGCGAAACCGAGGAGGCCACAGCATGCCCGCCGAGACGACGAACACCGTGACCGAATACCGCGAGCAGGCGGTGGAGGGGGAACGGGGTGCGCTGGTGGCGGTCCTGTTGATGGTGATCCTCGGGGTGGCCGGCATCTTCGCCGTCTCCTGAGACCGGCGACGGGCGCCCCGGGGAACCGGGACGCCCGTCGGATCGAGCGGTCAGGGGCGGTCGCCCTCGCCGCCGCTGTGCGGCACCCGCCCGGCCGGGACCACCCCGAGCCGGCCGGCCTGGTAATCCTCGACCGCCTGGATCAGCTCGGCCCGGGTGTTCATCACGAACGGGCCGTAGTGCGCCACCGGCTCGCGGATCGGCTGGCCGCCCATGATGTAGAGCTCCAGCGCCGGGGTGTTGGCGTCCTGTCGCGCGTCCGCGGTGATCCGCAGCGCGTCGCCCGGGCCGTGCACGGCGAGCTGGCCGAGGTGGACGGGCCGCCGGTCGGTGCCGACGGTGCCCCGGCCGGCCAGCACGTAGACCAGCGCGTTTAAGTCCGGCCGCCAGGGCAGGCTCAGCTCGGCCCCGGGCTGCAGCGTCACGTGCGCGATGGTGATCGGCGTGTGGGTCGAGCCCGGGCCCCGGTGGCCGGCGACCTCGCCGGCGATCACCCGGATCAGCGCGCCGCCGTCGGGCGTGGTCAGCAGCGCCGACTCCCGGCCGCGGATGTCCTGGTAGCGCGGCGGGTTCATCTTCGCCACCCGGGGCAGGTTGACCCAGAGCTGGAGGCCGTGGAAGAGACCGCCGCTCATCACCAGGTGCTCCGGCGGTGCCTCGATGTGCAGCAGGCCGCGACCGGCGGTCATCCACTGGGTGTCGCCGTCGGTGATGGTGCCACCGCCGCCCTGCGAGTCCTGGTGGTCCATGATCCCGTCGATCATGTAGGTCACCGTCTCGAAGCCGCGGTGCGGGTGCCACGGGGTGCCCTTCGGCTCGCCCGGCGCGTAGTCGACCTCGCCCATCTGGTCGAGGTGGATGAACGGGTCCAGCTCGGTCATCGGAACCCCGGCGAAGGCCCGGCGGACCGGGAAGCCCTCGCCCTCGTAGCCGCTCGGCGCGGTGGTCACCCGGCGGACCGGGCGGTAGCTGGTGGACTCGGCGAGCTCCGGCAGGCGGGGCAGGACGAGGACGTCGTCGACGGTGATCGCGGGCATCTCGGGGCTCCTTACTTGTCGGCCGGGGTGGACGACGCGTCGCGGTCGGCGCCGAGGCGCCGGCCGAGCCGTTCGAAGACCCGGGTGAGGCAGGCGACCTCGGCGTCGTCGAGGTCGTCCATCAGGTGGGTACGCGCGGAGCGCAGGTGGTGCGGCGCGGCCTCGCGCAGCGTCAGCAGGCCGGCGGCGGTGAGCACGGCCTCGCTGCCGCGCCGGTCCTCCGGGCAGGACTCCCGGGCGACCAGGCCGCGCTTCTGCATGGAGGAGATCTGGTACGTCAGCCGGCTCGGCGAGAACACCAGCCGGCCGGCCAGCTCACCCATCCGCAGCCGCTGCCCCGGCGCCTCGGAGAGCAGCACCAGCACGTGGTAGTCGGCGAAGCTCAGCTCGCTGTCGGCGCGCAGGTCGTCCTCGATCTGGGTGAACAGCCGCTGGCTCGCCTCGATGTACGCCCGCCAGCAGGCCATCCGCTCGGGATCCAGGCTCTCCGTCATGGCCATGACAGTAGCACTATTTAAAATTTAAACAAGGCCCTTGCCATGTGAGTGAGCCGCGCAACAGCAGTGCTTGACGGCGGTGACATTGAAATCTGAACCGAGCGTCCGGGCTAGGGTCGGAGGGTGGAAGATCTCGACGTGCAGGACTGGCGGGAGCGGGTGGCCCGGCTGTACCTCTCCGACCTCGACCTGGCCGGCTTCCGGGCCGCCCGGGACGAGTTGTTCCGCGGCCACCCCAGCAGCCCGCTGCCGGCCGCCGACCGGCCCGGCTTCACCGGGCTGCGCTGGTTCCCGCCCGACCCGGCCGCCGTGGTCGAGGCGCCGCTGCGCCCGGCATCGGGCACCGAGACCATCGACACCGGCGGCCCCGACGGAGTGGTGCGCTACCGACGGGTCGCGGTCGCGGAGACGCCCTGGGGTCCGCTCACCCTGTGGTGGATCGAGGCGTACGGGGGCGGGCTGTTCCTCCCGCTGCGCGACGCCACCTGCGGCGCCGAGGCGTACGGCGGCGGGCGGTACCTGACCGACACGGTGAAGGGCACCTTCGGGCGCGGCCTGACCGTGCTGCCCGGCAACCGCGTCCGGCTCGACGCCAACTACCTCTACAACCCGAGCTGCGCCTACGACGACCGGTGGGCCTGCCCGCTGGCCCCGCCGGAGAACCGGGTCGACGTCCCGATCCGCGCCGGCGAGCGGTCCTACCACTGACGCGGCGACGCCCCGGCGCGACGGGGCGCGCCGGGGCGTCGGGATCGACCGGTCAGCGGGCGGTGGCGCCGGTCGGCGTCAGGTGCATCCGACCGAGCAGCTGCCGGGCCTGGTCGGCCAGTTCCGCGTCCACGGTGACCGCGTACTGGCTGGCCCGCAGCGAACTGGCCGAGGTGAAGTCGCGTTGGCCCCCGGTCATGGCATGGGCGACCGCGCCGAACACCGCGCCCCAGATCGCGCCGATCACCAGTCCCACCAGGATCACCGCGAGCCAGTTCCCCGCGGTGAAGATGCCGAAGAGCAACCCGATGAACAGGCCGAACCAGGCGCCGGTGCCCGCGCCCAGCAGGGCGGCCCGGCCCGTGGTCAGCCGGCCCATCACGGTCTCGACCAGGGTGAGGTTGGTCCCCACGATCGCGGTTCGTTCCACCGGGAACCGGTTGTCGGCCAGATAGTCCACGACCCGTTGGGCGGACGGATAGTCCGGGTACGACCCGATCGTGACGGTCGGTGGACCGGCCTGCGTCCCCTGCCCGTCCCCGCTCGGCGGCAACGGACGACCGCTCGGACCGGACGGGAGGTTGTCGCTGCCCGGCATGCCGGGCCGCCAGGCCGCGGTCGGACTCGAGGGTCTGGTCATGAGCATCCTCCTTCGTCAACCCGCCGCGTTCCCACCGCCGCCGGTGGGTAACGCGCCGGCCCGGACGGATGGCGGCGTGCATGGTGGCCGCCGGGCCGGGTAGCCCCTCCCGTGCGGACCGGACGGATCAGCGAGCACGGCTTCCTCGCCGACGGACACAGCGCGGCCCTGGTGGACCGGGCCGGCTCGGTCAACTGGTGGTGTCCGCCCCGCTTCGACGCGCCGTCGGTCTTCGGGCGGCTGCTCGACGACGACGCGGGGCACTGGAGCATCCGGCCCGCGGGCGAGTTCACCAGCACCCGGTCATACCTGGAGGACACGCTCGTGCTGCGTACCGTCTTCCGCACCGCGACCGGGACGGCGGCCGTCACCGACGCCCTGGCGCTGGAGCCCGGCGCGCGCGGGCACCACGTCGGGCTGCGGTCGCCGCTTGTGCTCGCCCGGGTGGTCGAGGGGCTCAGCGGCGAGGTGCCGATGCGGGTCGACTACGTGCCCCGCTTCGAGTACGGCCGGGTCCGCGCATACCTGACCGACGTCGACGGGGTGATCGGGGCGACGGCCGGCGCGTGCCGGCTGGAATTGCGTGCCAACGTGCCGCTGGCCTGCGGCGAGGGCGGCGCGTCCGCGGTGTTCACCGCCCGCGCCGGCAGCACCCACCACTTCACCCTCGGGTACGCCCCGACCTACCGGGGCGGCACGCCGGCGTTGCCCGACGCCGACCAGGTGCTGGCCGACACCATTGCCGGCTGGCGATCCTGGGCGGACCTGCACGAATACCACGGCCTCTACCGCGACCTGGTCCGCCGGAGCGCGATGGTGGTGCAGGGGATGACCTACGGGCCCAGCGGGGCGGTGGTGGCGGCCGCCACCACCTCGCTCCCCGAGGAGCTGGGCGGGGACCGCAACTACGACTACCGCTTCGTCTGGCTGCGCGACTTCAGCCTCACCCTCCAGGCCCTCTGGCTGGCCGCCTGCCCGGACGAGGCCGACCGGCAGTTCAGCTGGGTGGCCCGGGCGATGGGCCGGATCGACGACGACCCGGTGCCGATCATGTACGGGGTCGAGGGCGAGCGGGACCTCACCGAGCACTGCCTCGACCACCTCGCCGGGTACGCCGGCAGCCGGCCGGTCCTGATCGGCAACGACGCCTGGCGGCAGCGGCAGACCGACGTGCTGGGCGAGGTCCTGGACGCGGCGTGGCTGATGCGCCACTACCTCGACCCGATGTCGGCCGACGTGCGGCACCTGCTGCACGCCCTCGCCGACCAGGCGGTGCGGGAGTGGCGCCGGCCCGACGCCGGGATGTGGGAGGCGCGCGACGCCGAGCGGCACTACCTGTCGTCCAAGGTGCAGTGCTGGACCGCGCTGGACCGGGCCGTCCGGTTCGGTACCAGGATCGGCGAACCCGCCGACGTGACGCGCTGGGCGGCCGCCCGCGACGAGGTGCGCGCGGCGGTGCTCCGCCGGGGCTGGAACGACCGGGTCGGTGCGTACACCGGTGCGTTCGACTCCGACGAGTTGGACGCCTCGGTGCTGATCATGCCGCTGGTGGGCTTCCTGCCCGCCGACGACCCGCGGATGCGCGCCACGATCGACGTGGTCGAGCGCGGGCTGTCCCACAACGGCCTGCTGCGCCGGTGGAACGACGACCCGGCCGGCTTCGTGATCTGCTCGTTCTGGCTGGCCAGCTGCCTGGCTGACGCCGGCGAGCTGGACCGGGCCCGGCGGCTGTTCGAGCAGCTCGCCGCCCGGGCCAACGATCTCGGCCTGTACGCCGAGCAGATCGACCAGGGCACCGGCGAGCAGCTCGGCAACTTCCCGCAGGCCTTCTCGCACATCGGCCTGATCAACGCCGCGGGCCGGATCACCGCGGCCGCCGAGCGGCTCGGCGGCCGGACCGACCGAACGGCCGTGCCGACCGGCGCGGCCACCACGGAGGGAGTACCCAGATGAGCGGACGCCTGGCGGGCAGGACCGCCCTGATCACCGGTTCGGACTCGGGCATCGGTCAGGCCACCGCGATCGAGTTCGGCCGAGAGGGCGCCGACGTGGTGGTGCACTACCTGCACGACCACGCCGGAGCGAACCACACCCGGGCCGAGGTCGAGAAGGCCGGCGGGCGCGCCGTGGTGGTGCAGGGCGACATCAGCGTCGAGCACCAGGTCGAGGCGATGTTCGACGAGGCCCTCGCGGAGTTCGACCGGCTGGACATCCTGATGAACGACGCCGGGGTGGACGCCTCCGGCATCCCGGTCGCCGACCTCGACACGGAGACCTGGGACCGGTGCATCCGGACCAACGTCTACGGGGCCTTCTTCTGCTCCCGCCGCTTCGTCCGGCACCGTCGCGACCAGGGCGGGGGCGGGCGGATCATCAACATCACCTCGATCCACCAGGAGGTCGCCCGGGCCGGTGGCGCCGACTACGACACCAGCAAGGGCGCCGTGCTGGAGTTCGCCAAGAGCCTGGCGCTGGAGGTCGCGCCGATGCGGATGAACGTCAACAACATCGGGCCGGGCATGGTGCTCACCCCGTTCAACCAGCGGGCCATCGATGACCCGAAGTACCTGGAGGAACAGGTGCAGAGCATCCCCTGGAAGCGGGCCGCGCAGCCGTCGGAGATCGCCAAGCTGGCCGTCTTCCTGGCCAGCGACGACGCCGACTACGTGACCGGGTCGACGTACTTCATGGACGGCGGCCTGATGCAGAACCAGGGCCAGGGCGCCTGAGCCCGCGCGGCAGCGGGCCGTGGTGGCGGGCAGGATCGGGGGATGGAACTGGTCATCATGGCCGACACCCATGTGCCGAAGCGGGCGCGGGACCTGCCGGAGCCGCTCTGGGCGGCGGTCGAGGCCGCCGACGTGGTGCTGCACGCCGGCGACTGGGTGGAGGTGTCCCTGCTGGACGCCCTGACGGCCCGGTCCCGCCGGCTGGTCGGGGTGTACGGCAACAACGACGGACCGCCGCTGCGCGCCCGGCTGCCGGAGGTGGCCCGGGTCGAGCTGTCCGGGCTGCGGGTGGCCGTGGTGCACGAGACGGGGCCGAAGACCCGCCGGGAGGAGCGCTGCGCCGCCGCCTTCGGGGACTGCGACGTCCTGGTCTTCGGGCACTCCCACATCCCGTGGGACAGCGTGGCCCCGGGCGGCCTCCGGCTGCTCAACCCCGGCTCACCCACCGACCGTCGGGCCCAGCCGCACGCCACCTACCTGACCGCGCGGGTGGCGGCGGGGCGGCTCGACCGGGTCGAGCTGCACCGCCTGCCCCCGCGCTGACTCACCGGCCGCGACCGGTCTCCGCCTGTAGCTCGTCGATCCGGCGGGACGCCTCGGCCTTGGTCAGCCCCTCCGGCACCTCCTCGCCCGCCTCCCGGGCCAGGGTGTGCAGGTAGGACTCCTGTGCGGCGGTCGGCGGCTCGTCGCCGGTGACCCAGTCGTCCGGGTCCTTGACGGCGGCGTCCGGGTTGACGGGGTCCTTGCTGCCGCTGCTGCGGTCGGCCATTTCGATCACCTCTCCTCGAACAGGTGTACCACTACCCCGGTCCTCCGGTCTTCATGCCGGCCGCCGCCTACGATCATCGGCGTGACTGCGGACCGGGCGGGTGTGCTGGTGGTCGGCGCGGGCATCGCCGGAGTGGCGTGCGCCGCCGAGCTGGCCCGGGCCGGCATCCCAGTGGAGGTCCGGGAACGGGCCCGGGTGACCGGCGGGCGGATGGCCAGCAGGCGCTTCGACGGCCGCCCCGCCGACCTGGGCGCCGCCTACTTCACCGTCGACGACCCCGACTTCGCCGCCGTGGTCGACCGGTGGCGCGCCGCCGGCCTGGCCCGGGAGTGGACCGACACGCTGGTCTCCTACGGGCCGCGGGGGCGCGAGGAGGTGGCCGGCCCGATGCGGTGGGCCGCCCCGCGCGGGCTCCGCTCGCTGGTGGAGCACCTGGCCCGGGACCTGCCGGTGGTGCACAACCGGCTGGTCATGATGGTCGAGCCGGGGCCACGGGTGGACGGCCGGGCCGCCGAGGCGGTGGTGCTGGCCATGCCGGGCCCGCAGGCCGCCCTGCTGCTCGATCCCGCGCTGGCGGCGGCAACCCGGGCCGTGGCGGCCCAGCGCTGGTCCTCCGCGCTGACCGGGGTGCTGCGTTTCCCGGCCCGCCGCTGGCCGGACTTCCGGGGCGCGTTCGTCAACGGGCACCCGGTACTGAGCCTGGTCTGCGACGACGGCGACCGGCGCGGCGACGGCGCCCCGGTGCTGGTCGCGCACACCACCCCCGAGTTCGCCGCCGGGCATCTGCTCCAGCCCACCGCGGCCGGCCCGGCGATCGAGCAGGCCGTCCGAGACCTGTTCGGCCTGCCCGAGCACGCCGAGCTGACCCACGTGCACCGCTGGACGTACGCCAAGCCGGTCGCCGGCGGCGAGGGCGCCTACCACCTCGACGACGACGGGATCGGCCTGGCCGGCGACGCGTTCGGGCGGCCCCGGGTGCAGGGCGCCTGGCGCTCCGGCCGGGACCTGGGCCGGGCGCTGGCCGCCCGGCTGCTCGCGGACCGTGGCTGACCGGTGCCACTGCGCGCAGGCGGCCAGTCACCCACAGGTATCGTTCGTCCGGGAGGTGTACGTGCAGTGAATGGCGCCGGCGGTCGGCCGGGAGACGGCACGACCGGGGTGGACCCGTCGCCGTTCCCGGACGGTGGGCTGCGCCACGACGCCCTGCTCTACGCCCACGACCGCGACTACCTCGCCGCCGTCGGCGACTTCGTGGAGGCCGGGCGGGCCGCCGGCGAGCCGGTGCTGGTCGCCGTGCCCACCCACCGGCTGCCCCTGGTGCGGCCGTTGCTCGACCCGCCCGACGGTGTCGAGCTGGCCGACATGGCGGTCATCGGGCGTAATCCCGCGGCCATCATCGCCAGCACGCTGCATGGTTTCGTCCACCGGTTCCCCGGCCGCCGCGTCCGCGTCGTCGGGGAGTCGCTCTGGCCCGGCCGGCGGCCGGCCGCGTACCGGCACTGCGTCGAGCACGAAGCGATCATCAACCTCGGCCTGGCCGACCAGCCGCTCACCGTGCGCTGCCTGTTCGACCGGTCCCGGTTGCCGGCCGGGACGCTGGCCGACGTCGCCGGGACCCACCCCTGGCTGGTCAGCGGGGGAGTGGCCCGGCCCAGCGCCGGCTACCGGCAGCCCGGGGCGGTGCTGCGCCGGCTGGCCCGCCCGCTGCCCCCGCCGCCCGGC
>NZ_MUYZ01000187.1:0-13490 GCF_003013775.1 Micromonospora sp. MH33 | reverse complement strand
CTGGGCGGCGGGCTGCTCGCCGGGCTGGGCGGCGGCGCGGCGCTCGGCTGGCTGCTCAGCCGCCGCAGCAGCACGCTCCCGCCCGACTCCCCCGCGCCGACCGGCGGCGACCTCACCCCCGCCGGCGACGGCTCTGCCGAGCCCCGCCCCGCCACCACCGAAACCGCACCCCTGACCCCCACGGCCTCCCGCTGAGCGCTCCGCCCGCGGCGGTCGCGGCAGGGCCGCAAGTGCAAGATCGCCGTAGCGGGTCAGGCGGGGGCGGTGAGCCAGGCCGGGAGGGGTTCGCGGGCGGCCAGCCAGCCGTCCGGGACGCCGCCCGGGGTGCCGACCCCGGTGTGGGCGGCCACCACGCCGCCGACGATCGCCGCCGTGGTGTCCACGTCCCCGCCCGCCTCGACGCAGGCGCGGATCGCGGCCGGGTAGTCGTGCAGGTGGGTGGCGGTGACCCAGAGGCAGAACGGGACGGTGTCCTGGGCGGTCACCCGGGAACCGTTGCCGAGCGCCTCGGCCACCTCGCCGGCCGGGTGGCCGCGCAGCGCGGCGGCCCGGCGTACGCCCCGGTGCACCTCGCCGGCCGGGTCCAGCGCTCCGGCCACCACGGCGAGCAGTCGGGCCGGATCGGGCCGGTCCCCGTCGAGCCGGGCCCGGGCGGCCAGCGAGGCGGCCACCGCCACCGCGACCGCCCCGGCGATGCCCTCCGGGTGGGCGTGGGTCACCTCGGCCGAGGCGCGGGCCTGGGCGGCGGCCCGCCGGATGGAGTCGGCGTACCAGGCGCCGAGCGGGGCGACCCGCATGGCCGCGCCGTTGCCGCAGGAGCCCTGCCCGTCGAACGCGGACGCGGCGGCCACCGGCCACGGCGTGCCGGCGCGGATCAGTTCGAGCAGTTCCACGGCGCCGGCGCCGTAGC
Source organism: Micromonospora sp. MH33 (assembly GCF_003013775.1). Classification (NCBI taxonomy): domain Bacteria; kingdom Bacillati; phylum Actinomycetota; class Actinomycetes; order Micromonosporales; family Micromonosporaceae; genus Micromonospora; species Micromonospora sp. MH33. The sequence goes on along the minus strand of NZ_MUYZ01000187.1, from coordinate 12,580 downwards.
GGCGGGCCGGGTCGTAGTGCGCCGCGAAGGCGAGCGCGAGGGCGTCCCGGTCGACCCGGCCGTGCGCGGCCAGCACGGTGAGCACCGAGCAGGCCATCTCGGTGTCGTCGCTCCACGGCCACGGGCCGGGCGGGAGCGCGTCCGCCCAGGCGGCGACGGCCCGGCCCGGGACGAAGAACCGCGCGCCGAGGGCGTCGCCGACCGACAGGCCGGCCAGCGCGTCGCGGGCGAGCGTGAGGCGGGTGTCGGGGAAGAGAGTGAACGTCATCGTCGTCCCAGCTTGCCCGGTTCCGGGGAGTGCCGCAACGCGATCAACTTGCCACGCCGAGTACGGTGCTGACGTGGCAACCGTCCTCCTGGTCGAAGACGATCACGTCGTACGCGGTGCGATGCTGCGCTCCCTCACCGACCGGGGACACGCGGTGCACGCCGTCGGCACGGCGCTGGACGCGCTGCGCCGGGTGGCCGCCGAGACCCCCGACCTGGTGGTGCTCGACCTGGGCCTGCCCGACCTGGACGGCTCCGACGCGCTGCGGATGCTGCGCGGGATCACCGACGTGCCGATCATCATCGCCACCGCGCGGGACGACGAGCAGTCGGTGGTCCGGCTGCTGCGCGCGGGCGCCGACGACTACATGGTCAAGCCGTTCACCGGCGCCCACCTGGACGCCCGGATCACCACCGTGCTGCGCCGGGCCGGCCGGGCCAGCCGTACCGTCCAGCCGGCCGTGCACACGGTCGGCGGCCTCCGGGTGGACGTGGGCGAGCGCAGCGCGGTGCTGGACGGCGAGCCCCTGGCCCTCACCCGCAAGGAATTCGACCTGCTGGCGTATCTCGCCGCACGTCCCGGCCGGGTAGTGTCCCGGCGGGAACTCTTGGAGGAGGTATGGCGGCAGCCCTCGGTCGGCGAGGACCAGACCATCGACGTTCACCTGTACTGGCTGCGCCGCAAAATGGGCGAGTCCGCGGCGAAGCCGCGCTACCTGCGCACCGTGCGGGGGGTCGGCTTCCGGCTGGTGGCGCCGGACTGAGGCCGGCGCTGGCCTGGCTCACGGCCGGCATGTGCAGCCTCGTCGCGCTCGCCTTCCTCGTCCCGCTCGGGATCACCCTGTCCGACCAGGCGCGGGAGGAGAAGCTGGCCGACGCGGCCCGGCGCAGCGCGCTGGTCACCGGGGCGCTCGCGGTCAGCACCGACCCGGAGACCGTCCGGCGGGCCGTGACGGCCAGCGGCGACGACCCGGCGCTGCGGCCCGTCGTACACGGGATCGGCACCGACGAGGGCGCGGGCCGCGCTGACGCGGCGGCGCTGGACCGGGCCGCCGCCGAGCGGCGGTCGGTGGTCACCGACGTGTCCGGCGGCGCGCTCCGGCTGGACCCGGTGGTGCTCGGCGACCGGGTCGCCGTGGTGGAGGTCTTCATCCCCGACGAGGTGCTCGACGAAGGCGCCGGCGGGCGGTGGCTGCTGCTGCTCGCGGTGGCGGTGGCGCTGGTCGGGGCCGCGGTGATCGTGGTCGACCGGGTGGCCGCCCGGGCCGCCGACGCCACCGGCGAGCTGGTGAAGGCGGCCCTCGCGGTCGGCGACGGCGAGCTGGGCGTCCGGGTCGAGCCGACCGGTCCGCGGGAGCTGGCCGAGGCCGGGCACGCGTTCAACCGGATGGCCGAGCGGCTGGTCGCGCTCCGCGCCGACGAGCGGGAACTCGTCGCCGACCTGTCGCACCGGCTGCGGACGCCGCTGACCGCGCTGCGGCTGGACGCCGAGGCGCTGGAGTCCGACGACACCAGCATCGGCACGTTCAGCGAGGCGGAGCTGGACCGCCGCCGCGGCATCCGGCGGATCCGGCAGGCCATCGTCACGCTGGAGGGCGAGGTCGACCAGCTGATCAAGACCACCCGCAAGGCGGTCAGCCAGGAGACCGGCCCGGCGACCTGCGACGTCAGCGAGGTGGTCCGGGACCGGATGGTCTTCTGGTCGGCGCTGGCCGGCGACCAGAACCGGCCGCACCGGGTGGTCGGGGCGCAGCTGCGGATCCCGGCGCCGGTGCCCCGGGCCGAGCTGGCCGCCGCGCTGGACGCGGTGATCGGCAACGTCTTCCGCTACACGCCGCAGGGCACCGCGTTCGAGGTGGCGGTGAGCCGGCGGGACGGCTGGGTGGCGATCCGGATCGACGACGCCGGCCCGGGCATCCCCGACCCCGACCGGGCGCTGCGCCGGGGCGCCAGCGACCAGGGCTCCACCGGGCTGGGGCTGGACATCGCCAAGCGGGTCGCGTTGCAGGCCAACGGCTCGGTGAGCATCGACCGGGCCCGGCTCGGCGGGGCCAGCGTGGTGATGCTGCTGGCCGATCCGGAGGCGACGCCCCGACAGGTCAACCGGTTCGGCCTGGTGGGCCGGATGACGCGGGACGCCCGGGAGCCGCGGGCCGGCCGCCGCTGGCCGCGCCCGCGCTGAGCCGGTGGCTGTGGGCCGCCGCAAGTTCTCCTTAGGAGTGGGTTAACGACGGCCGCAACAGCGGTCCGGGCTGTCAGGATCAGGACCGAACCCATCAGTTCCGTCGGCCGGGACGCCCCGTAAGACCTCCGGTCGGCGGAGCCGTGCGCGCGGCGGGAGTTCGGTCCCCCCACACCTCGCTCCCGCCGCGCGCCACTTCCCCCGTCGAGCCGCACCCTGGGCGTGAGGTGACCGTGATGACGCCGACCGTCAGCCGCCTGCTCCGCTGGGCCACCGTGATCGGTCTGGGTGTCGCCCTCACGCTCGCCGCCTGGCAGGACCCCGTGCACGCGGACGGCCCGGGCCGCTCCGCGGGCGGCCTGCCCGCTGCCGCCGTGGTGGTGGCCGCGGTGGCCGGGTTCGGGCTGGCCCTGGCCGGGCGACGCCGGCCGCTGCGGGTGTCCCGGCGGCCGGTGCCGTCCCGTCCGGTCAGCGCGTCGCGGCCGCCGCGTACGCGTCGATCTCGCCGCTGATCCGGGCCCGCTCCCCCGGCTCCAGGAACGCGGCGGTCACCGCGTCGCGGGCCAGCGCGGCCACCCCGGCCGGGTCGAGGTTCAGCAGCCGGGCCGCCACGGCGTACTCGTCGTTGAGCGTGGTGCCGAACATGGGCGGGTCGTCGGAGTTGACGCTGACCAGCACGCCGGCCTCGACGAGCTGCGGCAGCGGGTGCTCCTCGATGGTCGCCACCGCCCGGGTCCGGACGTTGGAGGTGGGGCAGACCTCCAGCGGGATCCGCCGCTCGGCCAGGTGGGCCAGCAGCGCCGGGTCGAGCGCGGCGGAGATGCCGTGGCCGATCCGCTCGGCGCCCAGCTCGCGCAGCGCGTCCCAGACGGTCTCCGGGCCGGTGGTCTCGCCGGCGTGCGGCACCGAGCGCAGCCCGGCCGCGCGGGCCTGGTCGAAGTACGGCTTGAACTGCGGCCGCGGCACCCCGATCTCCGGGCCGCCCAGGCCGAAGCTGATCAGCCCGTCCGGCCGCTCGTCGAGGGCGATCCGCAGGGTCTCCTCGGCGGCCGGCAGGCCGGCCTCGCCGGGGATGTCGAAGCACCAGCGCAGCGCGATGCCGAAGTCGGCCTCGGCCCGCTTGCGGGCGTCCTCGATCGCCTCGCAGAACGCCGGCGCCGGGATCCCGCGGTGCACGTGGGAGTACGGCGTGACGGTCAGCTCGGCGTAGCGGACCTGCTGGCGGGCCAGTTCCCGGGCCACCTCGTGGGTGAGCAGCCAGACGTCGTCGGCGTCCCGGATCAGGTCCACCACGCTGAGGTAGACCTCGATGAAGTGGGCGAAGTCGCGGAACGCGAAGTAGTCGGCGAGCGCCTCCGGGTCGGCCGGGACGGGGCTGCGTCCCTCGTGCCGGGCGGCCAGCTCGGCCACGATCCGGGGCGAGGCGGAGCCGACGTGGTGCACGTGCAGCTCCACCTTGGGCAGTCCGGCGATGAAGGTGGGCAGGTCGGTCACGGGTTCTCCTCTGCGCGGGCGCCGGTGCGGGCCACCACGAAGATCCGGCGGAACGGGAAGTACACCTGACCCTGCCGCACCGGGTACGCCTCGGCGAGGCGTACCCCCAGCTCGGCGCGGAAGTCGGCCCAGCCGGCGGCGTCGAGCGCGGCGCGGACCGGGCGCAGCGCCGTCCCCTCCATCCAGGCCAGCACCGGATGGTCGGCGCCGGCGGCCGGGAGCAGGTGCACGTAGGTAGTCTCCCAGGCGTCGACGGCGCAGCCGGCACCGACCAGCAGGGCGGCGTAGTCGACCGGGTCGTCGACGGGCGCCTCGCGCAGCAGCGGGGCGAGGGTGTCCCGCCACCGGTCCCGCCCGGCGACCTCGCGCAGCGCCCGGTGCGACGGGGCGGCGAAGTTCCCCGGCACCTGGAACGCCAGCCAGGCGCCGGCCGGCAGCGCGGCGGCCCAGCGGGTGAGCAGCTCCTGATGGCCGGGCACCCACTGGAGCACCGCGTTGCACACGACCACGTCGACGTCGGGCTCCGGACGCCAGTCGCGCACGTCCCCGACCGCGAAGGAGACCGGCTCGGCCAGGACGCCGGCCCCGGCCAGGCTGCCGACCCGCGCCAGGGCGCGCGCCCGCGCGATCATCTCGGCGGAGGAGTCCAGGCCGGCGATCCGGCTCTCCGGCCAGCGGCCGGCGAGGGTCGCGGTGAGGGTGCCCGGGCCGCAGCCCAGGTCGACGACCGCGCGTGGCCGCTCCGCCGGGACCCGGGCCAGCAGGTCGTGGAAGGGCCGGGAGCGCTCGTCGCCGTAGCGCAGGTAGGTGCTCGGGTCCCACATGACAGCCTCCAAACCGTACGTACGTCTTGCTAGACGGTACGGCCCGACGGGCGCCCGGGCAAGCGGCTCACTAGGCTGGACCGGGTGGAACAGCGCAGCTTCGACCGGCTCGGCCGGCACGTCGGCATCATCGGGCTCGGCGCCTGGCAACTCGGCGCGGACTGGGGCGAGGTCAGCGAGAGCGCCGCCCTCGACGTGCTGAACGCCGCGGTCGACTCCGGGGTCACCTTCCTGGACACCGCCGACGTGTACGGCGACGGCCGCAGCGAGCAGCTGATCGGCCGGTTCCTGCGCGAGCACCCCGGGCACCGGCTGACCGTGGCCACCAAGATGGGCCGGCGGGTGCCGCAGGCGCCGGAGGCGTACACCCTGGACAACTTCCGGGCCTGGACCGACCGGTCCCGGGCCAACCTCGGCGTGGACACCCTCGACCTGGTGCAGCTGCACTGCCCGCCCAGCGCGGTCTTCGCCGACGACCGGGTCTTCGACGCCCTGGACACCCTGGTCGCCGAGGAGCGCGTCGCCGGCTACGGGGTCAGCGTCGAGACCTGCGACCAGGCGCTCACCGCGATCGCCCGCCCCGGCGTGGCCAGCGTGCAGATCATCCTCAACGCGGTGCGGCACAAGCCCCTGGAGCGGGTGCTGCCCGAGGCCGCGAAGGCCGGGGTGGGCATCATCGCCCGGGTGCCCCTCGCGAGCGGCCTGCTCTCCGGCCGGTACGACGAGCACACCACCTTCCCGGCGGACGACCACCGCACCTTCAACCGGCACGGCGAGTCCTTCGACGTCGGGCCGTCGGCCCAGTCCCCCCGCCGCTGAACCCCGGACCAGCCGGGCCTCACCGTGGCCAGCCCGGGCGCCCGCCCCCCGGGGAAGGCCCGCCGCAACGCCGCCGCGGCCGCCCTGCCGCCGCTCACCGAGGTGGAGGTGGCCGCCGTCCGGGCCGCCTACGACGAGCTGATCCGGCCGCAGGTGCACGACCGGTGGTGAACCCGGACCGGCGGCCCGCCGGCGCGGCGTCGCCGCGGGCCGGCGCCCGCGGGCATGCTGGAGCCGGACGCGCGTCGTCGGAGGGAGAACGATGAGAGGCTGGTTCCGGCTCACCGTGGGACTGCTCGCCGTCGTGCTCGGTGCCCTGTGGACCGTGTCGGGGCTGGGCTACGTCGAGGGCAGCGTGCTGACCGACCAGCGGATCTGGGCGGCCGTCGGCCCGGTGCTCGTCCTCATCGGACTCGTCGCGCTCTGGTTCGGCATGCGGGCCCGCCGCCGGCGCGGCTGAGGCGCGGAGGCGTCCACAATGCGGAAAGCCCCGCCTCCCGGGAAGGGACGCGGGGCTCACGCACCGGCCGGCGCGGCCGGTGCTCCGTCAGCTCAGATGGGGCGGACCTGCTCGGCCTGCGGACCCTTCTGACCCTGGGCGATCTCGAACTCCACCCGCTGGTTCTCCTCCAGCGACCGGTAGCCGCTGGACTGGATGGCCGAGAAGTGGACGAACACGTCAGCACCCCCGCCGTCGACGGTGATGAAGCCGAAGCCCTTGTCAGCGTTGAACCACTTCACGGTTCCCTGCGCCATGTGTATCTCCTTCTAAAACTGGCGGCCGAGCACGCCGTGCGGCCGATTGGCCGTTTTCGAGCAGCGGTGCCTGAGGCGGCCCCCGGTGAAGGAGACTTCTCTCAACCCACGCGTCTCTCAACAGCGTGAGACAGCAAACCACGTACGCAAAAACTCTGCACAGCCTACCCGACGAAATTCTCCGACATGTGACCTGACGGTTGCGGCAGATCCACTGGCCGGGCCGGGCGGACCATGCGAAAGGCCCCTGTCCACGGAGGCGGAAAGGGGCTTTTCGTGCGTATGGAATCAGTCAGGCCAGTGGCCGGTGAGCCGCCGTACGCCGACCGCCCCGCCCCGGTCGACGGCGGCCCGGACGACCGCGAAGATCGCGCCCTGCAACGCCGCGGCGGCCAGGATCTCGCCCCAGCCGCGGTCCTCGTCGGTGGCGCTGGGCGCCTCGCCGTCGCCCGCCGTCATCTTCCAGACCTGCCGGAAGATGACCCCGGCGACCGTACCGGCGGCCAGACCCATCAGCACGCCGGCCGGCTTGTAGGCCGCCCGTCCGATGCCCCTTCTCACCTGCGCCTCCCCCGGACGATCAGCAGCACCACCGCGGTGGCCACGGCACCGGCCGCCACGGCCGCCCACGGCACCGGATTGCGCCCGACCGCCCCACCCTTCTCGTAAGCCTGCGCCCGGACCCGCCGGGCCTTCTCCGCCGCCTGCCCGCGCACCCGGGCAACGGTCAGCGCCGCCTGCTGCCGCAACCGCGCCTTCGCCTGGTCGGCGGAATGCCGGACCAGGGTCTTGACGTCGGCCCGCGCGGCGAGCAGCTCCATCGTCTCACCCAGCTCCACCCGGGTCCGGCGGATCTCCTCCCGGAGCGCCGCCACGTCCCCGGTTCCGTTGCCGGTCATCCCCGCCTCCCGTCCTTCACCGCGGCGGTGACGGTGTCGACGTCCGCCCGGACGCTGCGGACCGTCGCCTCCGGCACCGGCGGGACGGCACGGCTGACCTGCTTCTTGCCGACGAGCGCCAGGATCCCGGCGAGCAGGAACAGCGCGACCGCCACGATCAGCGCCGCCAGCCAGGCCGGCATGACCAGGTCCAGCAGCAGGATCACCGTGGCGACCAGCGCGCCGGCGCCGTAGAGGGCCATCACCCCGCCGCCGCCGAACAGACCGATCCCGATCCCGGCGTGCTTGCCCTTCTGGGTCAGTTCCGCCCGGGCCAGCGCCAACTCGTCCCGCACCAGGCGGGTGACCTGTTCGGTGGCCCGCTGCACCAGTTCCGCGGTGGACGGCTCGTTCCCGGTCCGGGACGTGCTGCGACTCGCGACGTCAGCCATGCTGTCCTCCTTTCATCATCACCGCGCTGTATGCCCGGAGTCGCCGCCCGTCAATCCTGCGCGGAGCGGCCGGTCGGCCCGGCCGCGCACCACCTTCTCGCCCGGCCGCCGGACGGCGGCCGGAACCGGGGCGTGCGCAGCAGGTCCCCCGGAACGGGCCGATCAAACGCAGCCGGCCCGACAAGCCGCGAATCAACCGGCATCCGGCAGGTGCAACGGGCCGGCCGGGCCGAGGTCACGAGGGGGGAGGACGCGCGGAGCCCCCGGCGCCGCGCGGGCGGCCGGGGGCTCGGGTACGCCGGTCAGCGGCGGGCGTCGGCGTGCTCCTCGCGGCCGACGAACACCTCGCTGCGGGCCTCGCCGTCGTCGCTGCCGCCGAACACCCGCGCGTCGTCGGGGACCTCGGTGTCGGGCAGCCGGCCGACCGGCCGGCGCGGCTGCACCGCCTGCCAGGCCGGCGAGCCGGCGGTGTCGCCCACCTCGGCCCGCAGCCGGGGCAGGGCGGTTGGGCGCTGGTCGCGTACCCAGGCGACCAGATGCTCGCGGACCAGGCAGCGCAGGTCCCACAGGCTGCCGGCGTCGGCGGCGCTGACCAGGGCCCGGACCTTGACCAGGCCGCCGGTGGCGTCGGTCACCTGGAGCACGCAGACCCGGCCGTCCCAGAGTTCGGTGCCCTCACAGAGCCGGCGCAGCTCCTCCCGCATGGCCTGCACCGGGATGGCCCAGTCCAGGTCGAACTCGGCGGTGCCCAGCACGGCCGCCTCGGTCCGGGTCCAGTTCTGGAAGGGGGTGCTGGTGAAGTAGGAGGTGGGCAGGATCAGCCGGCGGTCGTCCCAGATCTGCACCACCACGTAGCTGAGCGTCAGCTCCTCGATCCGGCCCCACTCCCCCTCGACCACCACCACGTCGTCGAGGCGTACCGCGTCGCTGAAGGCGAGCTGGAGTCCGGCGAAGACGTTGCCCAGCAGGCTCTGCGCGGCCAGCGCGGCGACCACACCGACCACACCGGCGCTGGTCAGCACGCCGGCGCCGATGCCGCGGACGGCGGGGAAGGTCATCAGCATCACGCCCAGGGCGAGCACCACGATCACCGCGATGGTCAGCCGGCGCAGCAGCACCACCTGGGTACGCACCCGCCGGGCGTGCCGGTTGTTCGGCACGTCCACCCGGAAGCGGGCCAGGGCGGTGTCCTCCGCCACCACCAGCAGCGAGGCCACCAGCCAGGCGGCGGCGGCGATCAGGGCGAGCACCAGGGCGTGCAGGACCAACTGCCGCCAGGGGCTGCCCACCGCGTACAGGGTGGTGAACCGGACCGCGAGCTGCACGGCGAGCACGGTCGCGGCCACCTGGAACGAGCGGTGCGAATGGTCGGTCAGCTCGGTCATCAGCAGCGAGCGCCGGCCGAGCCGGCGGGTGGCCCGGTGCACCACCTCGACCAGCAACAACGCGACCGCCGCCGCGGCGAGCGCGGCGGCGGCGGTCACGAGGTAGGTATGCACGTTTCTCCATCTCCCTCCGGCCGGCCTGAATCGGGCAAAGGCCCAATGGTGCCCGGCACTACCGCGTATCGACCAGGATCACACCCGGCGATAGCGCGACTGGAGGAAGCAGTAGACGCCGAAGGCGGCGATGCCGAGCGCCATCAGCGCCAGCAGCACCGGCCCGTACGACTGGTCGCGGAGGGTACGCAGCGCGGCGTCCAGGCCGCGGGCCTTCTCCGGGTCGTACTTCACGGCGGCCACCACGATCAGCAGGCCGGCGAGGGCGAAGACCGCCCCCCGGGCGGCGTACCCGGCCATGCCGAGGCGGCGGGTCAGGGTGTGCGTCTTCGGGCTCATCTCGCCGGTCTTGAGGTTGCGCTCGAACTTCTTCTTGAGCCCGTAGATCACCATGCCGATGCCGACCGCGGCGAGCACCAGCCCGGCCAGCCCGACCAGCCACCGGCCGCCGTCGGAGGCCATGAGCTTCTCGGAGAACTGCTGCTGCTGGTCCGAGGCGTTGGCGCTGGCGTCCTGGACGACCTTGATGGCCGTCCAGCCCAGCCAGACGAAGACGATCACCCGCACGACGGAGGCGATCCGCTCGAAGAGCTGCTCCCTGCCCCGCAGGAAGCGGTGGCCGATGACCGCCTCGAACGCCTGCCAGATGGCCATGGCGAAGAGCCCCACGGCGACGGCGACCAGCAGGAACTTGCCCATCGGCTGGGCGCCGAGGGTGCGCAGGGCGCCGTTCTGGTTGCCCTCCTCCCCCGACTTGCCGAAGGCGATCTGCAGGGCCAGCCAGGCGAAGAGGAGGTGCACGATCCCGTAGCCGAGGAAACCGGCCCGGGTCAACAGTTCGAGCCACCTGCTGTTCGCGGCCTGGGCGGCGGTGGCTCCGGCGTTCCGGGTGAGAGACATGGCGCCTCAATCTCCCGGTGCGAAGATTTCCAAACGTCGGCCGCCGCCGCCCGGCCCGGCCGATCAGCTGTTCGGGTCGCGTGCCACCCGGATGACGACCTGCTGGTCGGTGACGCTGTCCAGGGTCACCGAGAAGCCGCCGGCCTGGGCGGCCTGCTGGCCGACGGTGAGCGAGAGCTGCTCACCGGCCACCTCCACGGTGACCTGGTCGCCCTCGGCCCCGACCAGTTTCGCCTCGACGCCGAGGATGGTGGCGCTGGCCTCGACGCCGCGGTCGAAGGTGACCGTGCAGGCGTCCAGGCCGCAGTCGGTGGAGGCGTTCTCCGAGCTGCATCCGGCCAGCAGCGCGACGCCGAGGGCGAGGCCGGCGAACAGGCCGGCGGCCCGGCGGAGGGGGGTCGGCGAGGGGGAAACGCGTCGGTTCGTCACCCGGCCAAGGGTACGAGACGACGGCCACACCGCCACCCGGCGGTGATCGGTCCGGGGCGGGTTAGGGTCCCGGCATGCCCTTCGACATCGCCCGCACCCGGGCCGCCTACCCCGCCCTGGCCGAGGGCTTCGCCCACTTCGACGGCGCCGGCGGCACCCAGACCGCCCGGCCGGTGATCGAGGCGGTCAGCGCCGCCATGACCGCCGCCACCGGCAACCGGAGCACCGCATTCGTGCCGGGCCGGCGGTCGCTGGACCTGGTCGCGGCGGCGCGGGCCGCGGTGGCCGACCTGCTCGGCGCGGAGCCCGGCGGGGTGGTGCTCGGGCCGAGCGCCACGGCGCTGACATACACCCTGGCCCGGACGCTCGGCGCGGGCTGGGGGCCGGGCGACGAGGTGGTGGTCTCCCGGCTGGACCACGACGCCAACGTCCGGCCGTGGGTGCAGGCGGCCGAGGCCGCCGGGGCGACGGTGCGCTGGGCCGAGTTCGACCCGGCGACCGGCGAGCTGCCCGCCGGCCAGTACGCCGACCTGGTCACCGAGCGCACCCGGCTGGTCGCGGTGACCGCCGGCAGCAACGCCATCGGCACCGCGCCGGACGTGGCGGCGATCGCCAAGACCGCGCACGCGGCCGGCGCGCTGGTCTGCGTGGACGGGGTCCACGCGGTGCCGCACGGCCCCACCGACCTGGCCTCGCTCGGCGCGGACTTCCTGGTGACCAGCGCGTACAAGTGGTCCGGGCCGCACCTCGCCGCGATGGCCGCCGACCCGGCCCGGTGGGCGTCGCTGCGCCCGGCGAAGCTGCTCCCCTCCTCCGACGCGGTCCCGGACCGGTTCGAGTACGGCACGCCGAGCTTCCCGCTGCTGGCCGGGGTGGCCGCGGCGGTGGACCACCTGGCCACCCTCGACCCGACCGCGGCCGGCAGCCGCCGGGACCGGGTCCGGGCCGGGCTGGCCGCCGCCCAGGCGCACGAGGAGGTCGTCTTCGAGCGGCTGCTCTCCGGGCTGACCGCCCGCCCGTTCGTCACCGTGTACGGCTCGCCGGCCCGGCGCTGCCCCACGGTGTCGTTCCGGGTGGACGGGTCGACCCCGGCGGAGACCGCCGCGGCGCTGGGCGCGGCCGGTGTCTGCCTCTCCTCCGGCGACTACTACGCCTACGAGTACTTCCGGACGATGGGCCTGCGGGACAGCGGCGGCGCGGTCCGGGCCAGCGTCTACCACTACAACACCGTCGAGGAGGTGGACCGCTTGCTGGCCGAACTGGACCGGCTGGCGGCCACCGGGGAGAGAATGGCCCGGTGAGCTTCCTGGTCGAGGAGAACCCCGCGAAGCACCGCTTCGAGATCCTGGTCGACGACGCGCTGGCCGGGTTCACCGCGTACGTGCCGCGCGGGGAGGTGCTGGTCTTCACGCACACCGAGGTGGACGACCGCTTCCAGAACATGGGGGTGGGCTCGGCGCTGATCCGGGGCACGCTCGACCAGATCCGCGAGCGCGGCGGCCGGATCGTGGTGAAGTGCCCGTTCATGGCCGCGTTCATCCAGCGCCACCCCGACTACGCCGACCTGGTGATCCCCGAGCCCTGACCGGGGCGGGCCGGCCGACCCGACCCGGTCCGGGTCGGGTCAGCGGGCGCCGGCGAGCAGTTCGGCGGCGGCGACGGCGGTGGCCCGGGTCGCGCCGTGGGTGGCCACGTGCACCGCGCCGGTGACCAGCTCGGGCACGCCCAGCTCGACCACCACCGCGTCGGGGCGGGTGGCCAGGGCGCGGGACACCGCGTCGCGCATCCAGTCGTGCCGGTGCAGGTCCCGCACCACCAGCACCAGCGGACGGCCGGCCGTGCCGGCGGACGGGTCGGCGGGGACCTCCTCCCGGGCGTACCGGGCGGTCGTGGTGCCGGGCGCCAGGGCGGCCAGGGGCGCGGCGATCCCCCACGGGGTCTCCTCGCCGATGGCGATGTTGCGCGGCGGGGCGAACTCCACCACGTGCGCCGGGCCGGTCAGTGGCAGCAGCCCGCCCGTGGTGGCGACCACCCGCAACGCCCGGCGGGCGGCGGCCAGCCCGATCGCCGAGCCGGCGTC
>NZ_MUYZ01000186.1:0-13535 GCF_003013775.1 Micromonospora sp. MH33 | reverse complement strand
ACCGCGCGGCGTGGGCAGCGCCCGGACCCGCAGCGCGAGCAGCGTGGCGAGCAGCAGCGCGGCGGCCACCGCCGCGCCCGCGAGCAGGCCGGCCGGGCGGTCCGCGAGCAGGGCGAGGGCGTACGCCCACGTCCCGGTCATCAGCATCCCTGCCACACGACCACCCTAGAACCCGTTGTCACGTCCGCGGACCCGATCGCGGCGCGTGCCCGGCGACACGCCGTCCGGCGCGTTTCCCCGCGCCGACACGGTGGGTAACAGGGCGTCGACCGGGCGGCACGGTGCCGCGGCGGTACGGAGCGGACGGTGGTGTCGATGAGCGGGTCAGTGGCGGAGCGGGAACGGAGCGCCGCACCGGGCGGGACGGACCTGCTGACGGTCGGCGTGGAGGAGGAGTTCCTGCTCGTCGACCCGCACACCGGGGCCGCCGTGCCCGCCGTCGACCTCGTCATGGAGCAGGTGCCGGCCGAACTGCGGGGCCAGGTGGAGCGGGAGTTCCAGACCAGCCAGATCGAGATCGGCAGCCCGCCCGGGCTGGAACTGTCCTCCATCCGGCACTCGCTGGCGATGCTCCGCGCCGAGTTGGCCGCCGCCGCCGAGCGGGCCGGCGTCCGGCTGCTGGCCATCGGCACCGGGCCGGTGGACGGGCCGGTGCCGCCGGTGGTGGACAAGCCCCGCTTCGACCGGATGATCGAGCGGTTCCGGCTGCTGGTGCCCGGGCCGGGCAACAACGGCATGCACGTGCACGTCGGCATCCCGGACGCCGACACGGGGGTGCGGGTGCTCAACCACGTCCGGCCCTGGCTGCCCATCCTGCAGGCGGTCACCGCCAACTCCCCGTTCGCCAAGGGCGCGGACACCGGCTACGCGAGCTGGCGCTCGGTCGAGTGGGAGCACTGGCCCTCGGTGGCGCCCACCCCCTGGCTCGACTCGCACGAGCACTACGAACGGCTCATCCGGCAGCTCATCGCCAGCGGCGTGATGCTCGACGAGGGGATGCTCTACTGGTACGCCCGGCTCTCCGCCAAGTACCCGACCGTGGAGATCCGGATCGGTGACGTCTGCCCATCGGTGGACGACGCGGTGCTGGTCGCCGCCCTGGTCCGGGCCCTGGTGGCGACCGCCATGACGGAGATCGCCGAGGGACGGCCGGCCGTCAACACCGACCACCACCTGCTGGTCGCCGCGCACTGGCGGGCAGCCCACGACGGGCTGGAGGGCGAGGGCGTCGACCTCACCGACGGCGAGCTGCGCCCGGCCTGGGAACTGCTCGACGGGCTGGTCGAGCGGGTCCGTCCGGAACTGGCACGGCACGGCGACCTCGACCAGGTGACCGACCTGCTGGGCGGGCTGCGCCGGCACGGCAGCGGCGCGGCCCGGCAGCGGGCGGTGTTCGCGCGTACCGGAGAGCTGGTGGACGTGGTCGCGGACGTGGCCCGGCAGACCCGGGGCTGAGCGCCCCCGCCAGCGCGTCGCCCGTGACAGGATGGGCGTCGTGGCGGAGCGGATGGTCGTCGTCGGCGGGGACGCCGCCGGAATGGCGGCGGCGTCCCAGGCCCGGCGCCGCCGCGACCGGGACGACCTGGAGATCGTGACCTTCGAACGGGGTCACTTCACGTCCTACTCGGCCTGCGGCATCCCCTTCTGGATCGGCGGGGTGGTGCCGGAACGGGACCAGCTCATCGCCCGCGACCCGGCCACCTTCCGCGACGAGTTCGACATCGACGTCCGGCTGCGGCACGAGGTCACCGCCATCGACCTCGACCGCCGCGAGGTGGTCGCCCGGGATCTGGAGGGCGGCGGCGAGGTCCGCGCCGGCTTCGACACGCTGGTGTACGCCACCGGTGCGCGCCCGATCCAGCCCGACTGGTCCCGCGCCGGGGTGGCCGGGGTGTTCGGCATGCAGACCCTCGACGACGGCACCGCCCTGCTGGACTGGCTGGAGCGCGAGCCCCGCCCCCGGCGTGCCGTGGTGGTCGGCGGCGGCTACATCGGGGTCGAGATGGCCGAGGCGCTGCTGCACCACGGGCTCTCGGTCGACCTGGTCGAGCAGGCCGACCAGCCGATGTCCACGGTGGACCCGGACATGGGCGAGCTGGTGGCCGAGGCGATGCGCGGCACCGGCATCGGCATCCGCGCCGGCCTCACGGTCACCGGCCTCGAAGAGCGGGACGGCCGGATCGCCGCGGTGGTCACCGGCGAGGGACCGATCCCGGCCGACGTCGTGGTGCTGGGTCTGGGCGTACGCCCCAACACCGCGCTCGGCGAGGCCGCCGGCCTGCCCGTCGGCCCGTCCGGGGCGATCCGCGTCGACCGGCGGATGCGGGTGCCCGGGGTGCCCGGCGTCTGGGCGGCCGGCGACTGCGTGGAGAGCCTGCACCGGGTCAGCGGCATGCCCGTGCACATCCCGCTCGGCACCCACGCCAACAAGCAGGGCCGGGTCGCCGGGATCAACATCGGCGGCGGGTACGCGACCTTCCCCGGCGTGATCGGCACGGCGGTGACCAAGGTCTGCGACCTGGAGGTGGGGCGGACCGGCCTGCGCGAGCGGGACGCCACCGCGGCCGGCTTCGAGTTCGTCACCGTGCTGGCCGAGTCGACCAACCGGGCCGGCTACTACCCGGGCGCCCGGCCGATGACCGTGAAGCTGATCGCCGAGCGGCCCAGCGGCCGGCTGCTGGGCGCGCAGATCGTCGGCTGGTCCGAGGCGGCCAAGCGGATCGACGCGCTGGCCGTGGCACTGTGGAACCACATGACGGTGGACGAGATGACCGCGCTCGACCTGGGCTACGCGCCGCCGTACGCCCCGGTCTGGGACCCGGTGCTGATCGCCGCCCGCAAGGCCGTTGACGCCCTGACCCACTCCGGCCGCTGACACCTGTCGGGTTTCGGGTGCGGTTGTTGTCGCCGGGCGACAAGAAACGCACCCGAAGCGCGGTGGGATCGACCGGTGCGAGTGCCGGGAGACGACGCGTCGGGACTGGAGTGGGTGCTGTTCGCCCAGTCGGGGGTGCTCACCTGGGCGCAGGCGGTCGCCGAACTGACCCCGGCGAAGGTGCGGCACCTGCTGGCCAGCGGTCGTTGGCAACGGGTGTGTCGCGGGGTGCTCCGAGCCGCCCCGGACGGCCCGTTCAGCCGGGACCAGCAGTGGTGGGTCGCGGTGCTGGCGGCGGGCGAGGGGGCGGTGCTCGCCGGGCTGGCGTCCGCCCGTGCCGGCGGCCTGCGGGGCAACTGGCGGTACGAGGTGGTGGACGTACTGGTGCCCCACCAGCGGCGGGCGCCCGACCTGCTGCGACGGCTCCCGCTGGGCCTGCCGGCGGTACGGGTGCGCCGGGTGCGCCAGTTCGCCGCGGCCGACCACCAGCGGGGCCGGCCGGACCGGACGACCATGGCGCGCTCCCTGGTGGACGCGGCACAGTGGGCGCGTACCGACGAGGAGGCGCAGGAGATCGTCGCGGCTGGCTGCCAGCAGCGGCGGACGACCCCGGCGGAGATCGGCGCGGTGCTGGAGCGGATGCCCCGCGCGCGGCGGCGCGGCCTGATCCGGGAGACGCTGCGCGACGTGGCCGGCGGCGCCGCGGCCCTGTCCGAGATCGACCTGGTCCGGCTCTGCCGCCGGCACGGCCTGCCGGCACCGGACGGGCAGGCGCGCCAGCGGGACGCCGACGGCCGGCAGCACTACCTGGACGCCTACTGGCCGCGCTGGCGGTTGCACGTCGAGGTGGACGGCGCGCACCACATGGACGTCCGGCACTGGGCGGCGGACCTGCGTCGCCAGAACCGGGTCTGGATCGAGGGCGACCGGATACTTCGCTTCACCGCCTTCGACGTCCGTCACCGCCCGGACGAGGTGGTGGCGCAACTCCGCGCCGCCCTGACCGCGGCCGGCTGGCATCCCTGAAGCCGTTGCGGGTGCGTCTGTTGTCGTTCCAGCGACAACAGATGCACCCGAAGCTCTTTGTCGGGGGGCGCGGTTACCTTGTGCGCGCTGTCGCGTTGCCGGATCCGGCACTTCCCCTCGGAGGCACCCCCATGTCGCAGGAGACGACCTACCTCGAACTGTCCGAAGTGGACGGAGGAGCACACAAGTTCTACGAGATCGTGGTCGACGGCACCACGATGAGCGTGCGCTACGGCCGGATCGGCGACCAGGGCCAGGTGAAGATCAGCAGCTTCCCGGACAACGCCCGCGCCCGGGCCGCCGCCGCCAAGAAGATCGGCGAGAAGGTCCGCAAGGGGTACGCGCCGGCGGTGCCCGGCGTACGCCAGAAGCGGGCGGTCTCCCGCCGGCAGATCGTCAGCACCCGCTCCACCGCCCGCACCGCCCCGGTCCTCTGGCGCTACGCCTCCGGCGCGCCCGCGTTCGGCATCTTCATCGACGGGCAGACCTGCATGGTGGGCAACGAGCACGGCGTGATCACCACGCTCGACCACGACGCCCGGGTGCTCCACCAGGTCCGGCTCCCCGACGGGGTGAAGTGCATCGTCGCCGACGACGCCTGGATCTACGCGGGCTGCGACGACGGCAACGTCTACGACCTCTCCGGCAAGGTGCCCCGGGTGGCGTACGCGATCGCCCCCGACATCGACATCTACTGGCTGGACATCCACGACGGCGTACTGGGCGTCTCCGACCGCGAGGGCGGCATCGCCGCGGTCGACCACGAGGACGAGTTCCTCTGGCGCCGGCCGGGCCGGGGTCGCTCCGCCTGGATGGTGCGCTGCGACACCGACGCCCTCTACCACGGTCACTCCCTGGGCGTCACCGGCTACGACTGGCGGACCGGGCGGGAGCTGTGGCACACCCGCACCGGGGCGGTGCTGTTCGGCTGGCAGGAGCGCGACGCCGTCTTCGCCGGCACCGGCACCCGCGAGGTGGTGCGGCTGCGCAAGGACGGGCGGGCCGAGCGGACCTACCGGTGCGACGCCGCGGTCTTCTCCTGCGCCACGGCCGAGGGCGGCCGGTACGTCTTCGCCGGCGACAGCGCCTCCTCGATCTACTGCTTCGACGAGGCCGGCAACCGGCTGTGGAAGCTCGGCACCGGCTGCGGCTCGGCGTACTCGATGCAGTACCACGAGGAGCGGCTCTACGTGGTGACCACCGGCGGCTACCTGGCCTGCGTCGACGCCAGCGAGCCGGCGATCCGGGCGGCCGAGGCGGGCAACGTGCCGGAGGTGGTCGACGTGAAGGCCCCGGCCCGGCTGCCCGAGCCGGCCGCCTGGACCAGCGTCGAGGTGACCACCGACGACCGGTCCGGCGTGGTGGTGCAGTGCGTCGACCAGGGCGGCCGGATGCGCGTCCACGTGCTCTCCGACGGCTACCGCCGGGACTGGTCCGTGCAGTTCCCCAAGGGCATCCGCGAGCCGGGGGCACGCTACCTGGTCACCGAGGTCCGGGAGGCCGGGCGGGGCGGCTTCTACCGGGCGTACGGCGACATCCGCCGGCTGCGCTGAACGGCTCCGGTCCGGGGGCGGAGCCTTCAGTACCTCCGCCCGCCCGGTCCGCAGATCGATCCGGCATCCGGTCACCTCCCTGGGGTTCGCTGTTCCAGACGGCATCGCGGCGGAAACGGTTGTACGCGACCGCCACCGGAACCCAGGATGGCCGGATGGAGATCCCCGAGAGGCTGCGCTGGACCGAGCGGAATCCGGCCGGCCGGGCGTGGCTGGCCACCCTGCCGGACCGGCTGGCCGAGTGCGTCGAGCGCTGGGAGCTGCGGGTCGGGCCGCCCTTCGCGTACGCCTTCGCGTCGCTTGCCATGCCCGCGGAGCTGCCGGACGGCACCCCTGCGGTGCTGAAGCTCCAGTACCCGGACGACGACAGCGTGCACGAGGCGACCGCGCTGGCGCACTGGGCCGGCCGGGGCGCGATCCGGCTGCTGGCCCACGACGCCGAGCGCCGCGCCCTGCTGGTCGAGCGCTGCGTCCCCGGCACCCCGCTGCACCGGCTGCCGCCCGAGGCGGCGCTCGACGTGGCGGTCGGGCTGCTGCCCCGGGTCTGGGTGCCGGCCGGCCCGCCGTTCACCCCGCTGGCCGAGGAGGCGGCCGGCTGGGCCGAGCGGCTGCCGGCCAAGTGGGAGCGGCTGAACCGGCCGTTCGAGCGGCGGCTGCTGGACGCCGCGCTCGGGCTGCTCGCCGGGCTGGTGCCCAGCCAGGGCGAGCAGGTGCTGGTCAACCAGGACCTGCACGCCGGCAACGTGCTGGCGGCCACCCGCGAGCCGTGGCTGGTCATCGACCCGAAGCCGCTGGTCGGCGAGCGGGAGTTCGGGGCTGTGCCGCTGGTGCGCGGCCCCGAGCTGGGGGACTCCCCCGCCGCGCTCCGGCACCGGCTGGACCGGCTCAGCGCCGAGCTGGGCCTGGACCGGGACCGGGTGCGCGGGTGGGCGGTCGTGCACACGCTGGCCTGGAGCATCGGCGAGGACGAGGTCTTCCCGCACCAGGTCGAGACGGTCCGCCGGCTGCTCGACATGGCGTGACAGGTCCACGCCAGGTCCGCGGGCCGGCCGGCCTGGCGTGACCGGTCCGGGGGACCGGTCACGCCACGGAAGGCGTCCGCGTCGCCCAGCGCGGCGGTGAGCGGCGCCATGGCCGCCGGGCGCGGGTACGCGTCACCCGCGAACTTCGGTGACTCCGCCGGCAGCGCGAGCGGGATCTCCACCTCGGCGAGGTCGACGACGTCGACGTCGAACCCGCCGTGCTCGCGCGCCCGCTCGGCGACCCAGGAGGCGACGACCGGCCCGAACCGGCCCTCGCGGACGCTTCCGATGACGATGACCAACCTGTGCTTCTCGTTCATGCGCTCCACGGTCCGCCGCCGCGGCGGCGGCAACCAGACCGGGCGCAGGCTGGCCCCCGCAGGGCCACGCTACGCCGGCCGGGGTGGCCGGAACCGGCCCTAGACTTCCACCCATGGGTACGCCACTGGGCGACTTCGTCCGCGCCAAGCGCGACAGCCTCCAGCCGGAGTCCTTCGGGCTGGCCGACCGGGGCCGGCGCCGCTCCCCCGGCCTGACCCGGGCGGAGGTGGCCACCCGCTCGGGGATCAGCGTGGAGTACCTGACCCGCATCGAGCAGGGCCGGGACCGCAACCCCTCGCACGCGGTGCTGCACGCCCTCGCGGACGGCCTGAGCCTCGACGCCGGGGAGCGCGACCACCTGCGCTACCTCGCGAAGATCACCGGAGGGGCCTGCCCCGGCCACCGGCCGCCGGCCCCACCGAACCGCGAGGTCCGGCCCACCGTGCGGGAGACCCTCCGGCTGCTCGAACCCGGGGTCGCGTTCGTCACCAACCGGCTCGGCGACGTGCTCGCCCACACGGGCGGGTTCGAGCTGGTGATGGCCGGGATCGGGCTGCTCGACGCCGACCCTCCGAACCTGACCCGCTACGTGTTCACCGATCCGCGGGCCCGGACGGTCTTCCCCGACTGGGACCAGGTGGCCGACGAGCGGGCCTTCGACCTGTGGCTCGGGCCGTCCGCGGAGAGCTCCGAGTGGTTCCGGGTCCAGCTCGCCCCCGTCGCCGGGCCGGAGTTCACCCGACGGCTCCGCCAGCACCTGCCGCCGCCGCAGGTGCCGCTGCGGCTCGGCCATCCCGTCGCGGGCGAGCTGCGCTGGCACCGGGAGAAGCTGGAACTGCCGAGCGCCGACGCCCAGGAACTGGTCGTCCTGCTGCCCGCCGACGAGGCGACCGCGCAGGCCGTCGAGCGGCTCCGGCACCGCCGCCACGGCACCCTTCGCGCCGTCGGCTGACCGGGCCGCGCTCGGCCCCGGCCCGGTCAGCCGAGGGCGCCGCCGGTCAGCGTGCCTGGCAGGTGGCGCACCAGTAGAGGTTGCGGCCGGCCAGCCCGCCGCGGCTGACCTCGGTGCCGCAGACGTGGCAGGGCGCGCCGGGGCGGCGGTAGACGTACACCTCGCCGCCGTGCCGGTCGACCCGCGGCGCCCGCCCCATGGCCTCCGGCAGGTGGTCGTCCCGCACGGTGTCGATCCGGCCCCGCTCGACGGCGACGGTCATCAGCGCCACCAGGTCGGCCCAGAGTTCCGCCCAGCCGGCCGGGGTGAGCTCCCGTCCGGGCAGCAGCGGCGGCAGCCCGGCCCGGAACAGCGCCTCCACCACGAAGATCAGGCCGGTGCCGGCCACCACGGACTGGTCCAGCAGCAGCGCGGCCAGCGGGGTGGCGCTGCGCCGGATCCGGGCGTACGCCCGCTCGGGGTCGGCGTCGGCGCGCAACGGGTCCTGGCCGAGCCGGTCGCGCAGCGCGGCCACCTCGGGCGGGGTGAGCAGCTCGCACGCGGTCGGCCCGCGCAGGTCCAGCCAGTGCCGGTCACTGTTCAGCCGCAGCCGAACCTGCCCGACCGGGGGCGGCGGCTCGCCCGGGCCGTCGGTGACCTTGCCGTAGAGCCCGAGGTGGACGTGCAGGGTCAGCTCGCCGGCGTAGTGGTGCAGCAGGTGCTTGCCGTACGCCTCGGTGCCGTCCAGGACGGTGCCGGTGAGCCGGGCCGCGCCCTCGGCGAAGCGGCCCTGCGGGCTGGCGGCGTGCACCTTGTCGCCGGCGAAGAGCTCGGCGTGCCGGGCCGCCAGGCGGTGGATGGTGTGTCCCTCTGGCACGGCGGCAACGGTAGCCCGCCGGCCCGTACGACGCCGACCATGCAGGAGCGGGCGTCGACGGGTGTCGACCTGTCCGCCGCGGGGTACCTCCTCACTGTCATGCGCGGTCTCCGCGCCGGAGATCAGGAGGTGTCCCAGTGAAGATTCTGTCCCGCCGGAACGACCCGGCGCGAACCGAAGACGTGAACGGCGACGGGGTGGTCGACGCGCGCGACCGCACCGCCGACCGGGTGGACGACCGGCCGGTGGTCACCGACCGCGACGACGAGCGGACCACGTACCGGAGTGCCGCCACGGCGACCGACGACGAGCGCGCGACCGAGGCGGAGCGGCGTGCGGCGGACCGGGCCGCGGCGGCGCGGGCCGCCACCGCCCGCCCCACCGGCCCGGACGGCCGGCGCACCCGAGCGACGGTCGACCCGGGCCCGACCCTGGAGCGCACCGTCGACCTGGACGGGGACGGCCGGCCGGACCGGCCGGCCGACCGGGACCCGGCGGTGGAGCGGGTCGAGCCGGTCACCACAAAACGGCCCCGGGCCAGCCTGCTCGCCACCCTCGGCCTGATCGTCTCGGTGGTCGGCGCGCTCTTCGTGCTCTCCGGCACCCTCGCCGGCTACGGCATCGGCCTCGGCGCGGTCGGCGCGGTGCTGGCCGTGCTCGGACTGATCGCCACCCGGCGCCGGCACGTGGCCGGCAAGACCGACGCGCTGATCGGCGTGGTCGTCGGCCTCGCCGCCGTGGTGCTGGGCATCGTGGCGATGACCGGCCAGTTCGACTGGCCGACCACCGACGGCGAGTGGGTGGGCCGGTTCCGGGAGTGGCTCGACTCACAGTTTGCGGGTCTCTTCTGACGGGCAGTTTCCCGGTCGCCGGCGCAGCGCCGGCACGCCCGATCAGCTCTGGTGGTTCACCAGCCGGGCACACCTCTTTCGGGGGCGGCGGTTCGCCGCCCCCGAAGTGTGTCCGGGGTCAGTCGGCGGCCGTGACCACGCCCTCGCGGGCGTCGAGCAGCTCCTCCCAGTGCTCCCGGGCCCAGGCGCAGGCGACGTCCATCGGGCCGAGCAGGCTGCGCCCCAGCGGGGTGAGCGCGTACTCGACCCGCCCGGCCAGCACGGCCCGCCGGACCAGCCCGTCGGCTTCGAGCCGGCGCAGCGACCGGGTGAGCACCTTTGCGGTGACGCCGCGCAGCGGCACCCGCAGTTCGGAGAAGCGGCGGGGCCCGTCCTCCAGGCAGCGGACCACCATGCCGGCCCACTTGTCCCCGAACCGGATCGGCGACAGGTCCGAGGGGCAGAGCTCGTCGAACATCTCGGGGTCCAGCGGCGCGGCCATCCGCCCACCGTAGTCGGTATCCGGGTGGAAACCGGGCCGCCGGATAGCGTCCGCGCGGACGGCCGGCGACCGCGCCGGCCGGACGACGAGGAGAGGTACGTCGATGAGCAGGATCATCGTCTTCGGGGCCGGTGGCCGGGCCGGCCGGGCAACGGTGGGGGCGGCACGCGACCGGGGCCACGAGGTGACCGCCGTGGTCCGCGACCCGGCCCGCCACCCGGACCTGACGGCCGACAGCGGGGTGCGGGTGACCGCAGGTGACGTCACCGACGCCGACCGGGTCGCCGGCCTGATGGCCGGGCACGACGCGGCGGTGCACGCCGCCGCCGACCTGGCCGCGCCGCCGGACGTCTTCTTCCCGGCGGCGGCCCGGGCCACGCTCGCCGGGTCGCGTCGGGCCGGGGTGGGCCGGCTGGTGGTGGTCGGGCTGGCCTCGGTGCTCCCGACCGCGGACGGCGCGCCGCTCATGGACACGCCGGACTACCCGCGGGAGTACCGGTACTTCTACCTGGGGCACGCGGCCGGGGCCGAGGTGCTGCGCCGGGAGGGCGCGGACGTCGACTGGCTGGTGCTCAGCCCGGCCGGTGACTTCGACCACGGCGGGACGCCCGCGGGTCGGTACCGGTTCGCCCCGGCCCGGGCCGCGAGTCGGATCACGTACGCCGACCTGGCGCTGGCCCTGCTCGACGAGATCGAGCGCCCGGGGCACCGGCGGGTGCACCTGGGGGTCGAGTGCTGCTGAGCGCGCAAACGCAACGATCCGCCGGGAGAGCTGACCCAGACGCAACGATCTGACGCCGTACGCAACTTCTCACGGTGGATGTCGTCGGCCCGGGCCGCATACCGTTGGACCACGGCGCCAGCCCGTGGGCCACGGTGGCCGGGCGCGCCCGACCTCTGGGAGCACGACATGACGATGGACGCCACCCGCCAGCGCTTCTTGATGTGCCGGCCGACGTACTTCGCCGTCGACTACGCGATCAACCCGTGGATGGACCCCACCGCCCCGGTCGACGCCGACCTGGCGATCCGGCAGTGGGAGCGGCTCCGCCAGACCTACCTCGACCTGGGCCACGAGGTCGAGCTGATCGACCCGGTCGTCGGCCTGCCGGACATGGTCTTCGCGGCCAACGGCGGCACGGTGATCGACGGCAAGGCCATGGCGGTGCAGTTCCGCGACCCGCAGCGCGCCGACGAGGCGCCCGCCTACCGGGCCTGGTTCGAGGCCGCCGGCTTCGAGATGTACGACCCGAAGCACGTCAACGAGGGTGAGGGCGACGTCCTGCTGGCCGGCGACCACCTGCTCGCCGGCACCGGGTTCCGCACCGCGCACGCCTCGCACGCGCAGCTCCAGGAGGTCTTCGGCTACCCGGTGATCACCATGCAGCTGGTGGACGCGCGCTTCTACCACCTGGACACCGCGCTGACCGTGCTCGACGAGCGGACCGTGGCGTACCTGCCGGAGGCGTTCTCCCCGGGCAGCCGGGCGGTGCTGCGCCGGCTCTTCCCGGACGCGGTCCACGCCACCATGGCCGACGCCGAGGTGCTGGGGCTGAACGCGGTCAGCGACGGGCGGCACGTGGTGCTGCCCGCGCAGGCCACCGACCTGGCCGCGAAGCTGCGCGACCGGGGCTACGAGACCATCGGTGTCGACCTGTCCGAGCTGCGCAAGGCCGGCGGCGGACCGAAGTGCTGCACGTTGCGACTCCGTCAGGGAAAGGCGATCAAGTGATCATCGACGACATGCTGCGGACGCCCTCCGCGGTACGGGACGCGGAGCGTCACACGGCGCACAACTACCACCCGCTGCCCGTGGTGATCTCGTCGGCCGAGGGCTCCTGGCTGACCGACGTGGACGGCCGGCGCTACCTGGACTGCCTGGCCGGCTACTCGGCGCTGAACTTCGGCCACCGGCACCCGAAGCTGATCGAGGCCGCGCACGCGCAGCTCGACCGGCTCACCCTGACCAGCCGCGCGTTCATCCACGACCAGTTCGCCGACTTCTGCCGCGAGCTGGCCGCGCTCTGCGGCAAGGACCTGGTGCTGCCGATGAACACCGGCGCCGAGGCGGTGGAGACCGGCATCAAGGTCGCCCGCAAGTGGGGCTACCAGGTCAAGGGCGTGACCCCGGGCCAGGCCAACATCGTGGTCGCCGAGGGGAACTTCCACGGCCGGACCACCACCATCGTCAGCTTCTCCACCGACGAGGACGCGCGCGCCGACTTCGGGCCGTACACGCCGGGCTTCACCGTGGTCCCCTACGGCGACCTGGCCGCACTGACCGCAGCGATCGACGAGAACACCGTGGCCGTGCTGCTCGAGCCGATCCAGGGCGAGCAGGGCGTCGTGGTGCCGCCGGAGGGCTACCTGCCGGGCGTCCGCCAGGTCTGCACCGACCGGAACGTGCTCTTCATCGCCGACGAGATCCAGTCGGGCCTGGGCCGTACCGGCGCCACCTTCGCCTGCGAGCACGAGGGCGTCGTCCCGGACATGTACCTGCTGGGCAAGGCGCTCGGCGGCGGCATCGTGCCGGTCTCGGCGGTGGCCGCGAACGCCGACGTGCTCGGGGTGCTCAAGCCGGGCCAGCACGGCTCGACCTTCGGCGGCAACCCGCTGGCCTGCGCGGTCGCCACCGAGGTGGTCCGGCTGCTGGCCACCGGCGAGTTCCAGCGCCGCTCGGCCGAGCTGGGCGAGCGGCTGCACGCCGGCCTGCGCGGGCTGGTCGGCAAGGGCCTGGTCGCGGTCCGGGGCCGGGGCCTGTGGGCCGGGCTGGACATCGACCCGGCGCTGATGACCGGCCGGGAGGCCTGCGAGCGGCTGATGGAGCGGGGCGTCCTGGCCAAGGACACCCACGGCTCGACCATCCGGCTCGCCCCGCCGCTGGTGATCACCGAGGAGGAGATCGACCACGCGGTGGCGCAGCTCGCCGCCGTGCTGGCCGGCTGATCCGCGTACCTGAGGAAGGGGCGCCGGGACCAACGACGGTCCCGGCGCCCTTCCGCGTCGCGTCAGGGACGCGGCAGCCGCATCGCCATGGTCGGCGCCTCGGCCATCACCGAGGTCGGGCTGAACTTCGCGTCGCTGGTCACCTCGTCGGCGCGGCCGATCTGCACGCCCGGGTAGAGCTCGACGAGGTCGCCCTCGCCCAGCACCCGGGACTGCTGCGGGGCCAGCGCGATCCGGTCCGGCTCGGCCATCGAGCCGCCCGGCCGCACGCCCGAGCCGTTGGTGCTGGTGTCCGTCACGATCACCTCACCGACCCGCAGCTCGAACCGGACGTGGTTGCGGCTGATCCAACGGCGCGCCTCGTCGTTGAGCCACTGGCCGAGCACGACGCCGCCGGTGGCGTCCGGTGCCCGCCCCACCAGCACCGGCTGGGTCTCGGTGAGCACGAACCGCCGCCGGACCAGCCCACCGATCCGCACCGCCAGCACCGCGGTACGCGGCCGCGGCCCGGCGTCGCCGAGCCGGACACCGTGCCGGGGGCAGGTGGGCACGCCGTTGCGCACCGTGGGTGGCGGCTGCCCGGCCGGTGCGCGGTCCACCCGGGCCAGGTCGGCGAAGGCGCCCCCGCCCCCACCGCCGCCGAACAGCGCGC
>NZ_MUYZ01000185.1:0-13663 GCF_003013775.1 Micromonospora sp. MH33 | reverse complement strand
CGGCGTGCCCGGCGCGGTGCTCGGCGGCCAGCCCGACACCGTGACCGTCGGCCAGCCGGAGGACGACGACGCGGCTCGCCAGCGAGCGGGCGGACCGGGCGGCCTGAACGGGCCGTCCGGTTCCGGGCAGGAGGTCGGCGCGGCACGGATCCCGAGCCGGGCGGCGGAGCCGCGCGGCCCGGCCAGGGCCCGGCTGGCCGATCACACCGGCGGGGCGGATGACCCGGCCGGGGACCCGGGCGAGATCACCATGTACTACCAGCCGCAGATCGCCATCGCGACGGGCGAGGTGGTCGGGGTCGAGGCGCTGCTGCGCTGGCGGCACCCGCGCCGGGGCATGGTCGACCCGGGGGAGCTGATCCAGGTCGCCGAGCAGAGCGCGGTGATGCGGCTGCTCACCCGCCGGGTGGTGGACGACGTGGTGGAGCAGCTCGCCAAGTGGTCGGCGGCCGGCCTCACGCTGCGCGCCGCGCTCAACGTCAGCGTCCGGGACCTGCACACCGGCGAGATCGCCGAGCAGATCGCCGACCGGCTGGCCCGGTACGGCGTACCCCCGGACCGGCTCCAGGTGGAGATCACCGAGGGCGCGCTGATGGCCGACCCGCGGCGGGTGCTGGCCAGCATCACCCAGCTGCACCGGATCGGGGTCGGCATCGCGCTGGACGACTTCGGCACCGGCTACTCGTCGCTGCAGCACCTGCGCCGGTTGCCGCTGTCCGAGGTGAAGGTGGACCGGTCGTTCGTGCTCGGGATGGCCGACGACCCCGACGACGCGGCGATCGTCCGGTCGATGATCGAGCTGGCCGGGGCGCTCGGGCTGCGGGTGGTGGCCGAGGGCGTGGAGGACGAGCGCACCTGGCGGCTGCTGCACGCGGCCGGCTGCGACGTGGCGCAGGGTTGGTTCCACGCCCGGCCCATGCCGGCCGAGGAGCTGGTCACCTGGCTGTCCCGGTACCGCCCGGTCCGCCCCGCCGTGGCGGCGGAGGGCGAGGGGCCGCGCCGCCCGCCCCGCTGACCGGCGTCCGGCGGGCGGGCACCGGGAGTCGGAGGCGTCGACCCGACCGGAGGGCAATAGACTCGCTCCGGTCACCGCGCGTCATCGTCACCGGCGAGCGCGCGGCCGGCACACCGCAGACGCAGCAGGACAGCCACGAAGGGGGCACCCGATGGCCGCCATCTCCCGCGAGGAGGTCGCGCACCTCGCGCGACTGTCGCGGCTCGCCGTCACCGAGGAGGAGTTGGACACCTTCGCCGGCCAGCTGGACGTGATCCTCCAGTCGGTCGCCCAGGTCGGCGAGGTAGCCGCGGCGGACATCCCGCCGACGTCCCACTCGGTGCCGCTGACCAACGTCCTCCGGGAGGACGTGGTGACGCCGTGCCTGACCCCGCAGGAGGCGCTGTCGGGTGCGCCCGACGCCGAGGAGCAGCGGTTCCGCGTCCCGCGGATCCTGGACGAGGATGTGGCTTCATGAGCGACCTGACCAAGCTCTCCGCCGCCGAGGTCGCCGGCCTGGTAGCGACCGGCGAGACCTCCGCCGTGGAGGTCACGCAGGCCCACCTGGACCGGATCGCCGCCGTCGACGAGCGGGTGCACGCCTTCCTGCACGTCGACACCGAGGGCGCGCTGGCCGCCGCCCGGAGCGTGGACGAGCGCCGCGCCGCCGGCGACGAACTGGGTCCGCTGGCCGGCGTGCCGGTCGCGGTGAAGGACGTGCTCACCACCAAGGGCGTGCCGACCACCGTCGGCTCGAAGATCCTGGAGGGCTGGCGCCCGCCGTACGACTCGACGGTCGTGCAGCGGCTGCGCGAGGCCGGCACCGTGATGCTCGGCAAGACCAACATGGACGAGTTCGCCATGGGCTCCTCCACGGAATACTCGGCGTACGGCCCGACCCGCAACCCGTGGGACCTGGACCGCATCCCGGGCGGCTCGGGCGGCGGCAGCGCCGCGGCGTTGGCCGCGTACGAGGCGCCGCTGTCGATCGGCTCGGACACCGGCGGCTCGATCCGCCAGCCCGGAGCGGTCACCGGCACGGTCGGGGCGAAGCCCACCTACGGCGGCACCTCCCGCTACGGCCTGGTGGCGTTCTCCTCCTCGCTGGACACCCCCGGCCCCTGCGCGCGCAACGTGCTGGACGCCGCGCTGCTGCACCAGGTGATCGGCGGCCACGATCCGCGTGACTCCACCTCCATCCCGGCTCCGGTGCCGGACGTGGTGGGCGCGGCGAGGCTCGGCGCGACCGGCGACCTGACCGGGGTGAAGCTCGGCGTGGTCACCGAGTTCACCGGCGAGGGCGCCGAGCCGGGCGTGATGGCCGCGTTCCGCGAGTCGGTGGAGGCCCTCGCGAAGCTGGGCGCCGAGATCGTCGAGGTCTCCTGCCCGCACTTCAAGTACGCGCTGCCGGCCTACTACCTGATCGCGCCGAGCGAGTGCTCCTCCAACCTGGCCCGGTTCGACGGCGTCCGGTTCGGCCTGCGGGTCGGCGACGACGGCAACCGGTCCCTCGAGGAGGTCATGTCGCTGACCCGGGAGGCCGGCTTCGGCCCCGAGGTGAAGCGGCGCATCATGATCGGCACCTACGCGCTCTCCTCCGGCTACTACGACGCCTACTACGGCCAGGCGCAGAAGGTCCGCACCCTGATCACCCGGGACTTCACCGCCGCCTTCGAGCGGGTGGACGCGCTGATCTCGCCGACCACCCCGTTCGTGGCCTTCCCGATCGGGTCGCGCACCGCCGACCCCTACCAGATGTACCTGGCCGACCTGTTCACCATCCCGACCAACCTGTACGGCGGGCCGGCCATCTCGGTCCCGTGCGGCCTCTCCGAGGGGCTCCCGGTCGGTTTCCAGATCATGGCCCCGACCATGGCCGACGACCGGATGTACCGGGTCGCCGCCGCGCTGGAGTCGACGGTCGGCACATTCACCCCACCGGCACTGTGAGGCAGGAGCACCGATGACGACGACACTGCCCGCGTACGACGAGGTCGTGGCGCGCTACGAACCGGTGATCGGCCTGGAGACCCACGTCGAGCTGGGCACGAACACCAAGATGTGGTGCGGCTGCCCGACCGACTTCGGCGGCGAGCCGAACACCCGGGTCTGCCCGGTCTGCCTGGGCCTGCCCGGCTCGCTGCCGGTGGCCAACAAGGCGGCCATCGAGGCGACCATCCGGATCGGCCTCGCGCTGAACTGCTCCATCGCCGAGTGGTGCCGGTTCGCCCGGAAGAACTACTTCTACCCGGACATGCCGAAGAACTTCCAGATCAGCCAGTACGACGAGCCGCTCTGCGTCGACGGCTACCTGGACGTCGACGTCAACGGCGAGACCGTGCGGATCGGCATCGAGCGGGTGCACCTGGAGGAGGACACCGGCAAGACGCTGCACGTCGGCGGCGCCACCGGCCGGATCCACGGCGCCACCGAGTCGCTGGTCGACTACAACCGGGCCGGCATCCCGCTCGTCGAGATCGTCACCAAGCCGATCCCCGGCACCGGCGCGCTCGCCCCCGAGGTGGCCCGGGCGTACGTCACCGAACTGCGCGACGTGATCCGCTCGCTGGGCGTCTCCGACGTCCGGATGGAGGAGGGATCGCTGCGCTGCGACGTCAACACCTCGCTAAACCTGCCGGGCGAGGAGTGGGGCACCCGCACCGAGACCAAGAACGTCAACTCCCTGCGCTCGGTCGAGCGGGCGGTCCGCTCGGAGATGCTGCGCCAGGCGTCGGTGCTCGACGCCGGCGGCACCATCACCCAGGAGACCCGGCACTTCCACGAGGACACCGGGGACACCACCTCCGGCCGGTCCAAGGAGACCGCCACCGACTACCGGTACTTCCCGGAGCCGGACCTGGTCCCGCTGGCGCCGGACACCGCCTGGGTGGCCGAGCTGAAGGCCGCCCTGCCGGAGCTGCCGCGACTGCGCCGCAAGCGCATCCAGCAGGACTGGGGCCTGTCCGACCTGGACATGCAGTCGGTGGTCAACGCCGGTGCGGTCGAGCTGATCGAGGCGACCGTGGCCGCCGGGGCCACCCCGGCCGCCGCCCGCAAGTGGTGGCTGGGCGAACTGTCCCGTCGGGCCAACGAGAGCGGCGTGGAACTGGCCGACATCGGGGCCACCCCGGCGCAGGTCGCCGAGCTGCAGAGCCTGGTCGACGCCGGCAAGCTCAACGACAAGCTGGCCCGTACCGTGCTGGAGGGCGTGGTGGCCGGCGAGGGCTCGCCGACCGAGATCATGACCAACCGCAACCTCGAGGTGGTCTCCGACACGGGCGCGCTCACCGCCGCCGTGGACGAGGCGATCGCGGCCAACCCCGACGTCGCCGACAAGATCCGCAGTGGCAAGGTCGCGGCGGCCGGCGCGCTGGTCGGCGCGGTCATGAAGACCACCCGCGGCCAGGCGGACGCCAAGACCGTCCGCGAGCTGATCCTGGCGCGCCTCGGCGTCCAGGGCTGAGTTCCGTCCCGGGGGCCGCCGTCGTGACCCGGCGGCGGCCCCCGGGTCTGTTCCGAGTACGCGGCCACCCCGCACCCCCCGCGCGTGGGCGTCAACGGCGACGCCCGGATGGAGTCACCGTGAACCAGCACGACCTCGACGTCCTCGACGAGATCCAGCGGCGGGTGCTCTGGCTCGCCACCCGCATCGTGGACGCGGCCAACCACGACCGGGACACCGGCGACGGGGTGAAGGTCGGCGGCCACCAGGCGTCCAGCGCCTCGCTGGTCACCGCGATGACCGCGCTCTGGTTCGCCCACCTGGACGCCGAGGACCGGGTCGCGGTCAAGCCGCACGCCTCGCCGGTCTTCCACGCCGTCCAGTACCTGCTCGGCAACCTGGACCGGTCCTACCTGCCGAAGCTGCGGGCGCGCGGCGGGTTGCAGTCGTACCCGTCCCGGACCAAGGACCCGGACGGGGTGGACTTCTCCACCGGCTCGGTGGGCCTGGGCGCCGCGGCGCCGCTGTTCGCCGCGGTCACCCGCCGCTACGTCGACGCGCACTTCGGCGAGCGGCCGCACTCCCGGTTCATCGCCCTCATCGGCGACGCCGAGCTGGACGAGGGCAACATCTGGGAGGCCGTCGCCGACCCGGCCACCACCGGCCTGGGCAACGTGATGTGGCTGGTCGACTTCAACCGCCAGTCGCTGGACCGGGTCGTCCCCGGGGTGCGGATCAACCAGTGGCGCGGCCAGTTCGAGGCCGCCGGCTGGCACGTGGTCGAGGTCAAGTACGGCCGCCGGCTCGCCGAGGCGTACGGGCGGCCGGGCGGGGCGGCGCTGCGCGACTGGATCGACCTGATGCCCAACGAGCAGTACCAGTCACTGTTCGGGCTGGCCGGGCCGGCCCTGCGCAAGCAGTTCCTGGACGGCGCCCCGGCCGAGGTGGCCGCCTTCGTGGCGGACATCCCCGACGACGAGCTGGGCCCGCTCGTCACCGACCTGGGCGGGCACGACCTGCAGGCGATGCTCGACGCCTACGCCCAGTGCGACGCGGTCACCGACCGGCCCAGCGTGGTCTTCGCCTACACGGTCAAGGGGTGGGGGCTGCCGATCGCCGGCAACCCGCGCAACCACTCCGCGCTGCTCACCACCGAGCAGGTCGACGCGCTGCGCGCCGCGCACGGCCTGACCCGCGACACCGAGTGGGACCGCCTCGACCCGGCGTCCCCGGCCGGCATCCGGGCCGGCGAGCGCCGGGAGGCGCTGTCCCGCGCGCCGCGCGAGCGGGCGCTCGGGGTCACCGTTCCGGAGACCACCCGGGTACGGGTCAACAAGCCCGTCTCCACCCAGGAGGTCTTCGGCCGGGTGCTGGTCGACCTGGCCCGCGACCCGAAGGTGGCGCCCTACCTGGTCACCACCGCGCCGGACGTGGCCACCTCCACCAACCTGGCCGGGTTCATCAACAAGACCGGGGTGTTCGCCCCGACCGAGCAGCGCTCCTGGACCGAGGACCGGATGCTGCGCTGGACCGAGACCCCCGCGGGGCAGCACATCGAGCTGGGCATCTCCGAGATGAACCTGTTCCTGCTGCTCGGCCAGCTCGGCCTGTCGTGGGACCTGTCCGGGCAGCCGCTGCTGCCGGTCGGCACCGTCTACGACCCGTTCGTGCTGCGCGGCCTGGACGCCTTCCTCTACGGCACCTACTCCGGCTCCCGGTTCGTGGTCGCCGGCACCCCGTCGGGCATCACCCTCGCCCCCGAGGGCGGCGCCCACCAGTCGACCATCACGGCCTCCGTCGGCCTGGAGCTGCCCGGGGTGGCCTTCTGCGAACCCGCGTACGCCGGCAGCCTCGACTGGCTGCTCTGCGACGCGCTCGGCCAGATCGCCGGTGGAGCGGCGCCGGCCGCCACCGCCGCGCCGGCCGAGGACGGGGCGTACTACTTCCGGCTCAGCACCCGGCCGATCGACCAGGCGCCGTTCGAGGCGGCCCGGGCCCGGATCGGCGACGCGGTGCTGCGCCGGCAGGTGGTGGCGGGCGCCTACCGGCTCGTGGACGCGCACGAGGCGTACCCCCACCTCGCGGACGCCCCGGTCGTGCAGCTCGCCGCCTCCGGCGCGGTGCTGCCGGAGGTCCTCGCGGCCGCCGCGGAGCTGGCGGAGGAGGGGGTCGCGGCGCACGTGGTCGACGTGACGAGCCTGGACCGGCTCTACCGGGCCTGGCAGCGGACGCTGCGCCAGGGCGTGCGGACGGCGACCGTGCCGAGCGTGCCCGGCGCGCTGCGGTCGGCCTTCGCCGACCGGGTGCCGGTGGTCACCGTGCACGACGCCGCCTCGCACGCGATGGCCTGGCTCGGTTCGGCGCTCGGCGCCCCGGCGGTGCCGCTCGGGGTGGACGAGTTCGGCCAGTCCGGCAGCGTCGGCGAGCTGTACGAGCTGCACGACCTGCTGCCCGGCAGCATCGTCAACGCCGCGCTGGCCGCCCTCTCGCTGCGCTGAGCCTCAGCCGGTGGGGCTCGGCGTCGCGGTCGGGCTGCCGTTCGGGGCGGGCGACACGGGCCCGCCCCGGGTCGGGGTCGGGGTGACCGGCACCTGGTCACCCTTCTTCGGGTCCTGGATCACGTGCCGTTCCAGGTTGACCTGCGACTGCCCGGTCCCGCCCACGGTGATGTCGTCGTACGCCTGCAGCAGCTTCTGCTGGTCGAAGTAGAGCACCGACATCGACAGCGGGGTGGGCTTCTCGCCCTCCAGGCCGCGCAGCCCGGCGCCGCCGGTGGAGCCCTCCACCAGGAGTTGGGTCGGCTGCTTGTCCGGCACCTGCGGCAGCTTCGACACCTGCCGGGCGTGGGTGTGCCCGGCCAGCACTAGCGGGCAGGTGCCGGAGAGCGGGCCGGCCGAGGCCGGGTCGTGCACCAGCGCGATGTTCACCGGCTTCGGCGAGGCCTTGACCGTGGCGGCGAGCTGCTCGCCGGCCCCGATCACCTGGTCGGCGACGACCTTGGTGAGCCCGCTGCCAGCCGGCGAGGTCTCCTTGTCCGGGGTGAACCGGGGGTCGCCGATGCCGGCGATGGTCAGCCCGGCGACGGTGGTCGTGGAGTTGTCCAGCACGACGGCGTTCGGCTGTGCGGCCACCGCGGCGGCCGTCTTCGCGGAGTCGTGGTTGCCGCGGATGTAGACGTACGGCTTCTTGAGCAGGCCGATCGAGCCGACGAAGGACGCCTCCGGCTCGCTGCCCCAGTCGGTGATGTCGCCGGTGTCGATCACCACGTCGATGTTGAACTGCTCCACCACGGTGCGGATGAGCTGCCAGCCGGTCGGGTTGAGGTGCATGTCGGAGACGTGCAGCACCCGGGTGGTGCCGGGCGACGGCTGGACCACCGGCAGGGCGGAGACCGTGGTGTAGAGCTTGCTGACGTTGCCGACCAGCCGTTGCAGCTGCTCGGCGTACTTGGTGTAGTCGTTGGCGATCCGCCGCGCGTCACCCACGATGGCCGGCGCGTTGACCAGCAGCCCCTCGTAGCGTGGCTCCTCGATCGCCTGCGGCCGGATGGTGGCGGCGGCCAGGCCGAGGCTGCCGGCGGTGACCGCCAGCGCCAGCCCGCCCGCCCAGGCCGTCCGGCGCGCGTCGCGGAAGACCAGCCCCGCCAGCAGCAGGGTGGCCAGCACCGCCGAGGCGAGGGTCTTCAGGCCGAGCCGCATCACGCCGGCCCGGACGTCCTCGACCGCCGACTGGCTGGCCCGGCTGATGCTCGCCGGGTCGTCGATCAGCGCCTCGGTGCGCCGCTGGTCCAGCGCGCCCAGCTCGACGGTCAGGTACGCCGGACCGTCGTGGCTGTCCAGCAGCAGCGCGCCCAGCGGCGGGATGTCGACGGTGGTGCCGCCGCTCAGCGACGGGCTGAGGTTGAGCTGCGCGCGGAACGGCCCGATGTCGGTGCCCACGTGCCCGCCGGCGTAGGTGCCGGCCACCACGCCGGCCAGGGTGACCACGAGCAGGGCCAGCACCACGCCGAGTCGGCGCAGCCAGGTGCCGGGCCGCCACCGGCGGCGGGCGCGCCTGTCCTCCGGGGCCGTCTCGTCCCCGGTGCCGTGCTGCTCGTTCTCCTGGCCGTCCATGCTGAGATTCTGACCTGCCCGTAGAAGGATCTTGGTAAACCCCGGGAAGCGGGATCAGCTGCGCCCGGCGCCGCCGTCGGCGAAGACCAGCCGCAGGATCCGGTCGTCGTCGCCGGCCGGCTTGCCCCGCCCGTCCCGGTTGGAGGTGCTCACCCAGACCGACCCGTCCGGCGCCACGGCGGCGGCCCGCAGCCGGCCGTACCTGCCGGTGAACAGTTCGCGCGGCTGACCGAGGACGGTGCCGTTGCCGGCCAGCCCGACCAGCCAGAGCCGCTGCCCACGCAGGCAGGCGGTGACCAGCAGCCGCTCCACGGCCGCCAGGCCGGAGCAGGAGGCGTCGCCGGTGCGCCACTGCACGACCGGGTTGACGTAGCGCTTGTCGTCGCCGCGCCCCTCGACCTGCGGCCAGCCGTAGTTGCCGCCCTTGTTGATCTGGTTGATCTCGTCCCAGGTGTTCTGGCCGAACTCCACGGCGTACATCCGCTTGTCCGGCGTCCAGGCGAAGCCCTGCACGTTGCGGTGCCCGGTGGACCAGACCGGCGAGCCGGCGGTCGGGTTGCCCGGGGCGGGTCTGCCGTCCCGGGTGATCCGCAGGATCTTGCCGCCGAGGCTCTTCGGGTCCTGCGCGTTCGCGGTGCGCCCGGCGTCGCCGGTGCTGGCGTAGAGGAAGCCGTCCGGGCCGAAGCCCAGCCCGCCGCCGTCGTGGTTGCCGGCCTTGGGGATGCCGGTGAGGATCGGGGTCGGCGGCCGGCCCAGCTCCAGCTTGGCGATCCGGTTGTCCGCGGCGCTCGTGTAGTAGACGAAGACCGTGCGGTCCCGGGCGTACGCCGGGGAGACCGCGATGCCGAGCAGGCCTCCCTCGCCGGCGGCGGCGACGTCCGGCACGGTCTGTACCACCCGCACGGTCATCCCCTCCGGCCCGGACTCCGGGCCGACCTGGAGGATCCGTCCGCTGTCCCGCTCGGTGACCAGCGCGCCGCCGTCGGGCAGGAAGGCGATGCCCCAGGGTACCGCCAACCCCTTCGCGAGCACCGTGGCGACCACCTGCTGGCCGGCTCCCCCGGGGTTGGCCGAGGTGGACGGCGACGGGAGGTTGGGCGGCTCGCCGGCCGGGTCGGGATCCGGGTCGCCGAAGGCGCAGCCGGCGGCGCCCAGCAGCAGCGTCGCGCAGGACGCCGCCAGCGCCGCCCGGAGACGGCCGGTGCGGGGGTACGGGGGACGCGACCTCACCTGGCCAGCCTAGCCGGGCCGGGTGGCGAACCGGGCCCGACGAACCGTCTCGCGGCTCAGCGGGCGCGCAGGGCGAGCAGGGCGACGTCGTCCTCCCGCCGGTGGGCGGCGGCGACCAGCCGGTCGCAGAGGGCCGCGAGGGGGAGCGTCGCGGCGTCGGCGAGCTGCTCGACCAGCGCAACCTGTCCCTCGTCGATCGGCTGGTCCCGACGCTCGATCAGCCCGTCGGTGTGCAGCAGCAGGGTGTCGCCCGGGGCGAGGACCAGCTCCCGGCGCGTGCGCGGAAGCGGGCGGGCCAGGCCGAGCAGCGGTCCCCGCGTCCCGTCCAGCACCTGCACCGGCCCCCCGGCGGGAAGCAGCAGCGGCGGCGGGTGCCCCGCGTTGCACCAGGAGAGCCGGAACCCTGGTGCGGCCGGGCGGAGCCGGGCCAGCACGGCGGAGGCGACCGTCGGCACGGGCAGCCCCTGGATGGCCCGGTCCAGGTGGGTCATCAGCTCGTCGACCGGGTCGTCCCGCCCGTACGCGTCGCCGCGGACCAGGTTGCGCAGCTGGCCCATGGTCGCCGCGGCCTCGATGTCGTGCCCGGCCACGTCGCCGATCGCCGCGATCAGCTCGCCGTCGGGCTGGACGAAGGCGTCGTACCAGTCGCCGCCCACCTCCACCCGGTCGGCCGCCGGCAGGTAGCGCGCGGCCAGCTCGATGCCGGGCACCACGGGCAGGGTGGGCAGCATGCTCTGCTGGAGCACCTCGGCGACGTGCCGCTGCTCGCCGTAGAGCCGGCTGTTGCCCACGGCCTGGCCCGCGCGGCGGCCGATGTCCAGCGCCGTGCGGATGTCGCTCTCGTCGAATCCGCGCCGGGACGGCCCGTTGACCAGCGTGACGGCGCCGACGATCCGGTCCGCGGCGGCGGTGATCGGCACGCTGAGGTGCGAGCCGAAGCCCAGCCGGTCGGCCAGCGGCGCCAGTTCCGGGTGGGTGGTGCCCCGCTCCACGTCGGCCAGCGCGGCGGTGCCCCGCATGACCGGCCGCCCGCTCCGCAGCACCGACCGGATGATCGAGCCCGGGCCGAGGCCGGTGGTCAGCAGCTCGGTGAAGCGGCCCAGGTCGGCGGCCCGGTCCGGGTCCCGGTGCAGGCCCGAGACCGTTCGCGGGCGGCCCGCCGGGTCCACCAGGGTGATCAGACACCAGTCGGCGAGCAGCGGGACCATGGCCCGTCCGAGCCGGTCCAGCGCCGTGGACATGTCGAGCGTGCCGCCGAGCAGCTCGCTCAGCCCGGCCAGCATGGCGAGCCGGTCGTGCGCCTCCTCGGCGCGGCGGCGGGCCTGCTCGGCCCCCGCCACGGCGATCCGCAGCCGCAACTCGGAGGAGCAGGCGGCGGCCAGGTCGGCGAGGGTACGCAGCTGCTCGGCGGTCCAGGCCCGGGGCTTGCTGTCGACGGCGCAGAGCGAGCCGAGCACCCGGCCGTCCAGGTCGGTCAGCGGCATCCCGGCGTACGCGACCACCCCGAGGTCCTCGATGGCCAGGTTGCGGCGCACCCGTGGGTAGAGGCGGGCGTCGGGCAGCACCATCGGTACCTCGACGTCGACCACGTGCTGGCAGAACGAGTGGCTCAGCGGGGTCTCCCGCCGGCCGGCCCACGGCTCGGGCAGCCCGGTCGCGCCGGGAAAGAACTGGCGGTCGGCGGTGACCAGGGAGACCAGCGCGACCGGCACGTCGAGCAGGTCGCCGACCAGCCGCGCGAACCGGTCGAACGCCTCGTCGGCCGCCGCGCCGAGCCGGGTCTCGGCGAGGGACCGCAGCCGCTCGGGGTCGGCCAGCGCCGGGATCGGCACGACCGAACGTCCGGCGCTGTCCTCGCTCATGGCCACCCGTCTTCGACATGCGGAGCGCCGGCCGGCGTTCCGCCCTCGGTTATACCTCGCGCGGCCGACCGTCAACCCCGGCGAGCGGCGGTCATCACGGCCCGGCCGCCCGCGCCGCCGGGGACGACTATCGTCGGCGGTCGTGAAGGTATGGATCCCGCACCCGGCCGGCCGGCGCCTCCTCGGCGAGCTGCCCGCGGGCGTCACCGTGGAACTGCTCACGGACCCGGCCCGGTTGCCGTCGTCCCCGTCCGGGGTGCGGTTCTGGGTGCCGCCCTTCCTGGCCGGCCCGGACGCCGGCGCGCTCCTGGCCGAGCTGCCGGACCTGGCGGTGGTGCAGCTCCTCTCCGCCGGGGCGGACGCCTGGGTGGGGCGGATTCCCGACGGCGTGACGCTCTGCGACGCCCGGGGCGTGCACGACTCGGCAACCGCCGAGTGGGTGGTCGCCGCGATCCTCTCCGCGTTGCGCGGCTTCGGCCCGCTGGCCCGTGCCCAGGCCCGCCGGGAGTGGGCGTACGACGAGGTGGCCCCGAGCGACGAGCTGGCCGGCAAGCGGGTGCTGATCGTCGGCGCCGGCTCGATCGGCGCGGCCGTCCGGGCCCGGCTGGCCCCCTTCGAGGTGAGCTTCACCCTGGTCGCCCGGACGCCGCGCCCGGCCGAGGAGGTGCACGGGGTGGACGAGCTGCCCGCCCTGCTGCCCGAGGCGGACGTGGTGGTGCTGCTGGTGCCGTTGACCGAGCAGACCCGGGGCCTGGTCGACGAGAAGTTCCTCGCCGCGATGCCGGACGGCGCGCTGCTGGTCAACGCCGCCCGGGGCCCGGTGGCCCGGACCTCGGCGCTGGTCGCCGAGCTGGCGTCGGGGCGGCTGCGGGCCGCGCTGGACGTGACCGATCCGGAGCCGCTGCCCGCCGACCATCCCCTGTGGGAGCTGCCGAACGTCCTGCTCACCCCGCACGTCGCCGGCTCGGTCCGCGGCCTGCTGCCGCGGGCGTACCGGCTGGTGGGGGAGCAGGTGCGCCGGTTCGCGGCCGGGGAGCCGCTGGTGAACCGGGTGGTGGACGGCTACTGACGGCTCAGCCGGCGGACTCCGGCAGCTCCTGCCCGGTGGCGGAGACCAGCCGGGGCAGGTCGGCGGCGCGTACCGCGGGGAGCACCAGCGTCTCGCCGTTGTCGAGCCGGGCGACCGCCCGGCCGCGCGCGTCGGCGGTGAGCTCGGCGACCCGCGTCCAGGGCACCCGCCGCTGCCCGACGAGGGCCCGCAGGCGCAGCTCGCGGGCGTCCGCGTCGGTGCCGGCCCGCCACGCCCAGACGCCGAGCGCGAGCGGGATCAGCAGCACCCAGAGCAGCCACCAGC
Source organism: Micromonospora sp. MH33 (assembly GCF_003013775.1). Classification (NCBI taxonomy): domain Bacteria; kingdom Bacillati; phylum Actinomycetota; class Actinomycetes; order Micromonosporales; family Micromonosporaceae; genus Micromonospora; species Micromonospora sp. MH33. Next base: position 669 of record NZ_MUYZ01000185.1, on the reverse strand, counting down.
GAGCGGTGGCCAGCGGCAGCGCGCCGATGAACGCGACGATCGCGGCGACCAGGATCGCCTGGTTGTAGCGGAAACGGACGGTGTCGGCGCGGCTCACCCCACGATGATCCCACCCGGGACCGGCCGCGATCCGGGCGGGCGGCGAGGCGCGGGCCGGCGCATGGGTGTGACGGGCGTCACGTGCTGTGTCGCGTAACCCTGGGTGTCCGGGATCGTTTATGGGCGTGGCCGCGCCGGTCCCCGTCCGGCGCCGGCCGCGCCCGAACACCCCGACCCGCCCCGCTGACCCCGCACGTCGTACCGCAACCGCACCGCCCCGTGCCCCCTCACGAAGGCGACCGCCGTGCCCGTCACCCACCCCGCCGCCGGCCCCCGCAGCCGGCCCCCGCTGCCCGACCTCGTCGTGTCGCTCGCCGGCGCGCTGTTCGTCCTGGCCGGCGCCGCCGGCCTCGTTCCCGGCCCGGCCGCCCTGGCGCTCGCCGTCGCGGGTGGTTGCGCCCTGGCCTGCGTCCGGCTCGCCTGGCTGCCGGGCTCACCGTCGCGGTGCTGCCGCGGAGCGAGCCCGCGGACCGGCTGCCGGTCGCGCTGACCGGCGTGGCGGTCACCGCCCCGCTGTACGCCGTCGCCCTGCTCCGGCTGCCCGGCCGCTCCCGGCTCTCCGCCCGGGAG
>NZ_MUYZ01000184.1:0-13667 GCF_003013775.1 Micromonospora sp. MH33 | reverse complement strand
GACGGTGCCGCCGGGCGGGCGGCCCGCCCGGCCGTTGCCCGCCGGCCGCGGCTCGTCCACGTCGAGCACCGCCGCCTCGAAGGTCTCCCCCACCCGGTGTGCCAGCAGCACCGCCTCGGCCAGCTCCACGGCGCCCCGGGCGGCCGCGGACGCGGTCCGGTCGGTCGTCGCCATCACCTCGGGCAGCTTCGGCAGCGCGGCGCGCACGTGCTCGGGCACCTCCCGGCCCTCGTGCAGGGCCAGGCACACCTCGGTGGCGTACCGGTCGGCGAGCCGGCGCAGCGGCGCCGTCACGTGGGCGTACGCGGCGGCCACCCCGCCGTGCTCCGGCTGCTCGGGCGGCTGCCCGTCGAACGCCGTGTACGCGGCCCCGCGCATCAGCTCGGCGGCCTGGTCGACGAAGGCCGCCGCGCGGGGCTGTGAGGCGTCCAGCCCGGCGAGCACCGTGCCGACCGGGACGCCGGCCGGCCAGGGCACGCCGAGCGGCCCGGCGGCCAGCCGCAACCGGTCGACCGCCTCCGGGCGGGGCGGCGGCATGGTGCGCAGCAGGCCGATCCGGCCGGCCAGCATGAGGTCGGCGGCGGCCATCCCGGTGAGCAGGGAGATCTGTGCGTTGTGCTCCTCCATCGGGCCGGGCCCGCGCAGCACCAGCCGCCAGCCGTCGCCGTCCGGCTCGACGTCCTGCTCGGGCAGCGGCAGGTTGATCGCGCCGCGGCGCAGCCCGCGGGCGGTGAGCAGGGCGCCGATCTCGGGCAGCAGGGCGATCGGCTCGGGCAGCCGGCCGGCGTCGGCGTCGCGCTGCACCCCGGAGTAGTCCAGCTTGGCCCGGCTGCGCACCCGGGCCCGCTCCAGCGTGACGGCGACCGTGCCGCCGTCGGCGTCGAGGTCGATGGTCCACAGCACCGCCGCCCGGTCGGCGCCGGGCAGCAGGCTGGCCGCCCCCTCGCTGAGCGTGTGCGGGTGCAGCGGCACGTTCCCGTCGGGCAGGTAGACGGTCTGCCCCCGGCGCCAGGTCTCCGCCTCCAGCTCTCCGCCGGGGCGGACGTGGGTGAAGACGTCGGCGATCGCGTACCGGATGCGGAAACCGCCACCGGGCCGGCGGGCGAGGTGCATGGCCTGGTCGAGGTCGCGCGAGGTCGCCGGGTCGACGGTGACGAACGGGACGTCGGTCCGGTCGGCGACGGCCGGCAGCGGCGCGGCGGCGGCCGCGTCGGCCTCGCGCTGCGCCGCGGCCGGGAAGTCTTCGGGAAGTCCCAGCTCGCGGCGCAGCGCGCCGAAGTCGATGCGGGGCGCCAGTACGCGTCGGATCACCACGGGGTCAATCCTGACAGTGCCCGGCGTGATCCGCTCACCGGCACCGGCGGCTTCACGTCGCTGCGCGGCCTCAGACGCGCCGAGCCGGAGTTGTGGCCGGCGGGGCGCCGGTCAGCGGTGGACGCCCGGCGTCAGCCGGCGGTCCGCCGGGTGCTTCCCGGCTTGGCTGTGGACCGGCCGGCCACGACCCGCGTGCCGGCCGGCTTCCGGGCGGCGGTGAGCCGCTTGTGGGTTCCCGTCGAGGTGCCCGTCCGGGCCTCGACCGGGCCGACCGACGACGCCGCGGAGGAGGCCTTGCGGCCCACCGACTTGCGGGCGGTGGCGGACGAGGTGCCGGTGGCCTTCCGGGCCGGCGCCTTCTGCGCCGCCGCCTTGCGGGCGCCGCCGCTCGGTCGGGTCGCGGTGGCCTTGGCGGCGGTGGTCTTCTTCGCCGGGGCCTTCTTCGCCGCCGGCGCCTTCTTCGCGGTGGTCTTCTTCGCCGCCGCGCCGGTCTTCTTCACCGCGGCGGTCGCCTTCTTCCCGGTGGAGGTGACCTTGCGGGCGGCGGTGGTCTTCTTGGCCGGGGCCTTCTTCGCCGCCGGGGCCTTCTTGGCCGGGGCCTTCTTCGCCGTGGCCTTCTTCGCGGCCGTGGTCCTCTTCGCCGGGGCCGTGGTGGTCTTCCGCGCCGGGGCCTTCTTCGCGGCCGTGGTGGTCTTCCTGGCCGGGGCCTTCGTCGCGGCGGTGGTGGTCTTCCTGGCCGGCGCCTTCGTCGCCGCCGTCGTCTTCTTCGCGGCGGTGGTCTTCTTGGCGGCGGTGGTCTTCGTGGCGGCCGTGGTCTTCTTCGCCGCGGTGGTCTTCTTGGTGGTGGCCTTCGTGGCGGGCGCCTTCTTGGCCGTGGTCTTCGTGGCCGGGGCCTTCGCCGGCGCCTTCCGGGCGGCCGACACGACCTTCTTGGCGGCGGCCTTCCGGGCGACCCCCGTCTTCGCCGGCACCCGGCCGGCGCCGGCGCCGGAGGCGTTCGGGGACGCCTTGGTGACCGTCGCCGTCCGGCCCGCGGTGGTCTTCTTCGCGGTCGTCCGTTTCGCTGCCGGGCGGGTGGCCTGCTGTGCTTCGGCCATCTCGGTTCCCTTTCCTGGGGACGTGCTCTCGCCCTCGCGGAGCACGGATCACCTCGACGCGGGCCGTCCCGCGCCGTCTACCTGTCCTCCCCGGCCCAACGGGCGTCCTCGGCTTCCCACGCTTCGTTGCGCTCCCGCACCTGCTGCAGGGCGTTCTCCGCGTCGGCGGCTGAGGCGTACGGTCCGAGAACGTGCTTCGCGGGGCACACGTCGGCATCGGTCTCGACCCGGTGGTGTCGCGTGCACCAGTAGTAGTGCCCACCACTTCCGTCGTCGCTCATGCGATCACTGTGCACCGCGAACTGCCCGGCCGCCACCGGAACGCCGTAAATGGCCGCCGATGTCATCCACAGTAGACCTGGTCAGGGCGGTTCCGGGCGGGAACGGCGAAAGACGGGGCAGCCGGCTGCCGGGTCGGTGTCGGACAATCCCCGGGTGCGCTTCGGGGGAGGACGGTCGGCCCGCCTGCGCCGCCGGCTGGCGGTGGGGACGGTGCTGGCGGCCCTCGTGGCGGTCGGGCTGGCACTGGGCGTGCCGCTGCTGCGGGACCGGTCCCAGCACCGGCTGGAACGCCGGGCCGACCGGGAGGTGACGGCCACCGCCCAACGCACCCGGGCCGTCCTGCTGGCCGAGCCGTCGGCCCGGGAGGCCGACCTGCGGCGCGCCGCCGGAACCGTCGACGGCGTCGAGGTCCTCACGGTGGCGGCGGTCGCCGCCGAGGTCCGGCTGGTCTTCCGGGTACGCGTGGCGAAGACCGCCGCGTCGGTGTTCGGCTGGCAGCGGGCCGACGCCGCCGCCTGCTTCGCGCAGGTGGTGCGTCGGGGGGACACCCCCACCCCGCTGGAGCGGCTGCCCTGCCCGTCCTGACCGGCACGGCGGCGGACCGGACGGCAGGGTTCAGGCGGGCGACGGAACGGGCTCCGGCGCGGGTTCGGCGGCCGGCGCCGGCCGGGCCGCCGCGACGGCGTACGCCACCGCATACGGGGTGCAGGCCAGGTAGAACACGGGCTCGACGAGCACCCGGTCGGTGATGAGGAACCGTTCCCAGGCGGTGGGCCGGGGCAGCCCGAGCGACGAGTCGGTCCAGCAGGTGAGCAGCCAGAGCGGGGCCGAGACCCGGTCCACGGTGTCCGGGGGCAGGCCGTCCGCCACCGGCCCCACGGGGGCCGCCGGGATGGCCGAGACCACCGCCAGGACGACCGCGGCGTCGGCCGCGACCAGCGCGCCGAGCACCCCGACGGCCCAGGCCAGCCGGCTCCTTCCCCGGCGGGCCAGGCTTCCCGCGCCCCAGAGGGCCGGCACCAGCAGGGCGAGCCAGAGCAGCAGCCCGGGCACGGTGCCCGGCAGGCCCCGGTCGTCCCGGCCCGCGAGCGCGGCGAGCACCACCGTCACGGTCAGCCCGATCGGCAGCACGACGCCGAGCGAGGTGGCCAGCGGTCCGGTGCGTACGGTCCGCCGCGCGGCCCGGGTGACGAGGAGGGCGAGCAGCGCGCCCGCCCCGGCGGTGAGGCCGGACCAGAGCGGTAGCTGCACCGCGGTCGCCCCCGCCGCCCCCGGGCGGCGCGAGGATCAGTTGGCCCGCGGAGGCCCGCCCCACCACCCCGTGGCGGGGAGTCGCTCGCCCAAAAGGCGAGGATCCACAACCACCACCGGACACCCGGTGAACGTTAGTGGACACCGCACTATTCTCGCCCGCATGGTTCCGCACCGGCTCGACCGCGCCACCGCTCGCCGGGTCGCCGTCCGCGCCCAACTGCTCGACGCGAACCGCCCCACCGACCTGCTGGCGTTGGTGGACCGCCTGACGTTCCTCCAGATCGATCCCACCGCCGCGATCGCCCCCAACGCCGACCTGGTCGCCTGGACCCGGCTGGGCGCCGGCTACCGGCCGAGCGACCTGACCCGGGCGCTGGAGCGGGACCGCAGCCTGTTCGAGCACCGGGCCATGGTGCGGCCGATGACGGACCTGCGGCTGCACCTCACCGACATGGCCGCCTGGCCCGAGGCGGGTCGGCACCGCGACTGGCTGGCCGCGAACGACGCCTTCCGCCGCTACGTGCTGGACCTGCTGCGCGACGCCGGGCCGCTGCTCAGCCGCGACGTCGAGGACCGGAGCGCGGTGCCGTGGCCGTCGACCGGTTGGACGAACAACCGCAACGTCACCCAGATGCTGGAGTTCCTCGCGGCACGCGGCGAGATCGCCGTCGCCGGCCGGGTCGGCCGGCAACGCACCTGGGACCTCGCGGAACGGGTCTACCCGCCCGGCACGTCGGCGGTCCCCGCCGAGGAGGCCCGCCGGCTCCGCGCCGAGCGGCTGCTCCGCTCGCTCGGCGTCGCCCGCGCCCTGGTGGTCGGCGACGCCGGCGAGCCGGCCGAGATCGAGGGTACGGCCGGCGCCTGGCGGGTCGATCCGGCGGCGCTCGACGGCGCGCCCTTCGCCGGGCGCACCGCGCTGCTCTCCCCCTTCGACCGGCTGGTGCACGACCGCAAGCGCGCCCTGGAACTCTTCGACTTCGACTACCGGCTGGAGATGTACGTGCCGAGGGCACAGCGGCGTTGGGGCTACTTCGCGCTGCCGGTGCTGCACCACGACCGGCTGGTGGGCAAGGTGGACGCGACCGCCGACCGGAAGGCGTCGGTGCTGCGGGTCGACGCGGTCCACCAGGACGTGCCGTTCACCGCCGGGCTGACCGCCGCGGTGGAGGCGGAACTGTCCGCGCTGGCCGCCTGGCTGGGCCTGACCGGCGGCGTCCGTCGACAGTGAGGGGTTGGCGCGGGCCTACCCGACGACCTGCTGGAGGAAGGCGGCCAGGTTGGCCCTGGTCCGGTCGATCTTCTCGGCCAGTGTGATGGACTCGTCGAGGCGCCGTCCGGCGTTCTTCTTCCCCCGCAGGTAGAGCGAGCAGGCAAGGTCGGTGCAGAGGTAGCTGCCGACCGAGTTGCCGGCCCGCCCGTCCCGCCCCGCCTTGCGGGCGGTCATCAGCGAGACGCCGTCCCCGGTGTGCGTGGTCAGGCACAGCGAGCACATGCTGCGCCGGACCCGTCCGGTCTGCGGCGCCACGCGCAGGGCCACCCCGAGCAGCCCGGTGCCGGATTCGGCGACCAGGTAGGCCCGCTCGGCCGCCGCGGGGTCGCGCCAGCCGAGGAAGTCGAGGTCCGCCCAGGGCCGCTCGGCCAGATCCCGGGGCAGGGCCAGGCGCTTCACCTCGCCCTTGGTGCAATTGACGAAGGAGGCCCGGATGGCGGGCTCGGTCAGGGGTGTCATAGGCGCTAGTCTAGACCTCCTAGGTAAAGAGCTAGAGCATCTAGACGTGGGGTGGGACACATGGCCCGTACCGGGTTGACGGTCGAACGCCTGACCCTGGCGGCGGCGGAGATGGCCGACGAGGTCGGCTTCGAGAACGTGACCGTCTCGGCGCTCGCCCGCCGGTTCGGGGTGAAGGACGCCAGCCTGTACTTCCACCTCAGGAGCGCCCAGGAGCTGCGGGTCCGGGTCGCCGTGCTGGCCCTGGCCGAAATGGCCGACCGGGCCGCCGACGCGCTCGCCGGCCGGGCGGGCAAGGACGCGCTGGTGGCCTTCGCCAACGCCTACCGCGATTACGCCATCGGGCACCCCGGCCGGTACGCCGCGGCGCAGCTGCAACTCGACCGGGAGACGGCCGAGGCGAGCGCGGCGCGGCGGCACGCGGAGATGACCCGGGCGATCCTGCGCGGCTACCAGCTCGCCGAGCCCGACCAGACGGACGCGGTACGCCTGCTGCACAGCACCTTCCACGGCTACGTGTCGCTGGAACGCGCGGGCGGCTTCCGCCACACCCCGCGTACGACGGACGCCACCTGGTCCCGGACCCTGGACGCCCTCGACGCCCTGCTGCGGAACTGGCCGCCGCGGTGACCCGGGCTACCGGGGCAGCCGGCGGACGGCCAGCAGGGCGATGTCGTCGGCCGGGTGCTCGGTGTCCAGCGCCGCCATGACGGTGGCGGTCACGGTGTCGACCGAAGCCAGCGGGACGGCTTCGGTCAGCCGGGTCACGCCCGCGTCGAACAGCTCCCCGCGCCGCTCGACGAGGCCGTCGGTGTAGGCGACGAGGACCGAACCGGGCGGAAAGTCGAACGTCATGGTGTGCCGCGGCTGATGCGGGCGGCCGGCGCCGAGCGGCGGATCGATGTGCGCCGCGAGCACGGTGTTCGGGTGGCCGGGCGCGGCCAGCACGGGGCGCGGATGGCCCGCCACGGAGACGCGCAGCGTCTCCCGGTCGGGCGAGATCATCAGGTACAGCGCGGTGGTCAGGCTGCCGGCCTCGAAGTGGACCACCTTCCGGTCGAGCAGGGCGAGCGCCTCCGCCGGATCGTCGCAGACCAGCGCGTAGGCGCGCAGCGCACTGCGGACCCGGCCCATCACGACGGCCGACTGGAGCCCGTGCCCGGAGACGTCGCCGACGACGACGCCCAGCCAGCCGGAGGGCAGGGTGAAGACGTCGTACCAGTCGCCGCCGACGCCGGAGGCGTGGCCCGGGACGTACCGGCCGGCCAGCTCCAGGCCGGGCAGGCGGGGCAGTTCGGTGGGGATCAGGCTGCGCTGCAGCGCCAGAGCGGCGCTCTGGTCCAGCGTGTTCTCCCGGGCGCGGCTGGCCAGGCTGACCCGGTCGGCGACCAGTTCGAGCAGGCGGACGTCGTCGAGGTCGAACCGCCGGGGCGTCAGGGTGCCCACGTGCAGGACGCCGACGAGCTCACCCCGGGCCATGATCGGCACACCCAGCAGGGACCGCACACCGGTCTCCAGCAGAATCGGGTTGACCACGTTGTCGGCGGTGACGGTCTGGATGACCACCGGCTGCCGGGTGAGCGCGACCTGACCGGCGAACCCGCGACCGACGGAGACCCGGAAACCCTGCCGGACCTCCTCCTCCAGCCCTCGGGCGGCGGTGGCCACCAACTGCTGGGCACGGACGTCGAGCAGGAGGATCGCGGCCGTGTCGACCTGGAGCAGGTCCCGCACCCGGTCGAGCAGCTCGTCGAAGAGGTCGGCGACATCGAGTCGGGACAGAGTGGCATCGGTCACCGCCTCGATACGGCGCAACCGCTGCTCGTCCCGCAGGACCTCCGCCCGAACCACCCCACGATCCTAGTTGCGCCCCGGTAAATTGCGCTCCTGGCGGTCCGTGGAACCGGCGTCCCACCAGGTGGGCGAACCGGACAACCGGGCCGTAGGGCGACGGACGAGTCGACCTGTACGCCGGATTCTGTCACCGGCACGCCCCGTAGGGCGAGCCGGCGGCGGCCATCCATCTCGGCCTGCCGTCGCCGGCAGGCTCCAGCGGCCTACCCGCAGACATCGGGCGGGCCGCCCTCAAGCGTCTGCGCGGGCCGTCATCTTGCGGTGACGGCCCTTTCTTGGCCTTGCTCCGGGTGGGGTTTACCGAGCCATCCCGGTCACCCGGGATGCTGGTGGGCTCTTACCCCACCGTTTCACCCTTACCGTCCCGTGTCGGGCCGGCGGTCTGTTTTCTGTGGCACTGTCCCGCGGGTCACCCCGGGTTGCCGTTAGCAACCACCCTGCCCTGTGGAGTCCGGACGTTCCTCGGCGACGGGCCGTTGGCCCGTCGACGCGACCGCCCGGTCGACTCGTCCGTCGCGCTCTCATCCTAACGACGCGACCGCCGCCCCCATTTCCACCCCGCGGGCCGCCGCCTCAGCGGATGTCGACCGTCGCCACACCCAGCCCGGCGTACGCCGGTCCTGCGGGGGCGGGTCGGGCGGGCTAGCCTGCCACATCATGCACCTCTCCGACGTCGCGCTGCTGGTCGCCGCCGGTCTCGCCGCGGGCACGGTGAACGCGGTGGCCGGGGGCGGCTCCCTGATCACCTTCCCGGCCCTGATCGCGACCGGCCTGCCCCCGGTGCCGGCCAACGTCAGCAACTCGGTGTCGGTCTTCCCCGGCTACGTGGCCAGCGTGGCGGGCAGCCGGGCCGACCTGCCCCGCGGGCGGGCGCTCTGGCTGCTGCTGCCCACCGCGGTGGCCGGCACGGTCGTCGGTTGCGTGCTGCTGCTGGCCACCCCGGCGCGTGCGTTCGAACTGGTGGTGCCGTTCCTGGTGCTGGGCGCGACCGCCGTGCTGGCCTTCCAGGATCCGCTGCGCCGGCTGGTCGGCCATCCGGCCGACCTCACCCCGCGCCGCCGCACCGTCACCGTGCAGGCCATGGTGGCGCTGGGCACGGTGTACGGCGGTTACTTCGGCGCCGCCCTCGGGGTGATGCTGGTGGCCGGCCTGGCCCTGGTGCTGGACACCACGCTGGCCCGGGTGTCGGCGATCAAGAACCTGCTCTCGGCCGTGGTGGGGTTGACCACGCTGGTGGTGTTCGCGCTCTTCGGTCCGGTCCACTGGGCCGCGGTCGCGGTGGTCGCGCCGGCCACCCTGGTCGGCGGGTACGTCGGCGCCCGGCTGGTCCGCCGGCTCCCGCCGGTGGTGCTGCGGACCCTCATCGTGGTCTTCGGCACGGTGATCGGCCTCTACCTGCTCTACCGCGCCCTGGGCTGATCCCCGGGCACCGGACCGCCCCGGCACGGCACCATGCCGGGGCGGTCCGGTCAGCGGCTCAGTACGCCTCGCCGACCGGCTCCTCCGGGGCGTGCTCGTTGCGCCGGGCCGCGGAGTTCCACCGGGACCAGAGCACCCGCTCGCCGTAGCCGGCGGCCATCACGTGCGCGAAGGCGAGGTAGACCAGCACACCGACGGCGAGCACCCCGAAGCCGACCCAGAACGGCAGGGCGAGGCCGTGCTCGGCGAGCTTGCCAGAGATGATCGGGGCCGGCGCGGCGGCGCCCCAGCGGACCAGGTTGAACGCGCCGGTGGCGACCCGGCGGTCGCTGGAGCCGAGGCCCAGGGCGAGGTCGGTGAGGTTGGCGTTGGCCAGGCCCATGAACAGGCCGGCCAGCACCAGCACCACCAGCGACATGGCGGTCCCGGTGGAGGTCGCGAAGAGGACCATGCAGACCAGCAGGCCGGCGATGGCGACGCCGACGGTCTGCACCGCCCCGATCCGGTGCGCCAGCCGGTGGCCGATCAGCAGGATGCCGGCGGCCAGGCCGAGGCCCCAGCCGGTGAAGGCCAGGCCCAGCGGGATCACGTCGAGGTGCAGGTATAGCGGCGTGTAGCCGAGCACCACGAAGAAGACGAAGTTGTAGGCGGCGGTGACCACGCAGAGGGTGACGAACGCCGGCTTGCGGTAGGTGGAGAAGATCGCGCCGAGGCGTACCGGGGGCTGCTTGTGGGCCGGTTCGCGGAGCTTGCGCGACGCGACGGCCAGCGCCAGCACCATGAACACGCCGCAGACGAAGAAGGGCAGCCGCCAGCTCACCTCGCCGAGCAGGCCGCCGATCAGCGGGCCGACGGCGAAGCCGAGGCCGAGCGCGGTCTCGAAGAGGCCGACCACCCACTCCCGGTCGTTGGCGAGGTTGACCAGCACCACCATGGCGGTGGCGAAGAACATCGCGTTGCCCAGGCCCCAGACGCCGCGCAGCACGGAGAGCTGCACGATGTCGTTGCTGAACGACGCGAGGATGGCGGCCACGCCGACCACCGAGACGCCGGTGATCAGCACCGGCTTGAAGCCGAATCTCCCGCTGGCCAGGGTCGCCGGGATCATGCCGACCGCCATCACCGCGATGTACGCGGTGAAGAGCAGCTCGACCTGCCAGGCGGTGACCCCGATCGCCTCGCCGATGGCGGGCAGGATCGGGTCCACCACGGCGATGCCGGCGATGGCGAGGAAGGCCACCAGGGTGGTGGCGTAGATGGCACTGCGGTTGGGTTCGGATCGCCGATCCACTCCGCGCCTCCAGACAGATAGCTGTATCTTACAGGTAAGTCGGTTGTATCATACAGCTATGAGGGACGACCACACGACGGGAACGGACCCGGACGCCGTCACGCTCGGCCGGATCGAGACCGAGATCGCGCTGCTCATGCGCCTCGGCGAGGCGACCCGCCGGGCCACCGGCACCGCCGAGCACCGGGTGCTGGACCGGGCCGCGTACGTGATCCTGCGGCACCTGGACAAGGCCGGCCCGCAGAACGTCTCGGCGCTGGCCGCCCGGCTGAACCTGGACGGCTCCACGGTCACCCGGCAGGTCTCCGCCCTGCAGCGGGACGGGCTGATCGCCCGTACCCCCGACCCGGCCGACGGACGCGGCACGGTGATCTCACCGACCCCCGCCGGCCTGCAGCGGATGGCCGCGGTGCGGGCCGCCCGCACCCGGCTCTACGGCGACGTCCTGGCCGACTGGACCGGCGACGACCGGGACACCCTCGCGAACCTGCTGCACCGCCTCAACGAGGCCCTCGACGCGCGCAACCGGCGCCGCTGACGCCCGACGCGGGGTGACAGCAGGGGCCCCCGGTCAACGCCAGGCGTTGACCGGGGGCCCCTGCTCCTCTCAGGCGACGGGCTCGCGGGCGGAGTCGGCGTCGCGGTCCGGACCGGGGGTGACCCGCGGGTCGCCCTCGTCGGCGAAGTAGTCGTCCGGAGTGGTGCCGTCCACCCCGTCGGCGACCTTCGCGGCCCGCAGGACCAGGGTGAGCAGCGCGGCCACCGCCAGGTTGACCAGCACCGCCACGATGCCCACGTAGATCGTCTTCTTGGTGTCGAAGCCGAACTCGGAGAGCGGGAAGGCCGAGCCGGCGAAGTGCTTCTTCCCGGTCGCCGGGTTCCCGATCTGGTAGAGCATCCACATGCCGAGCCCCATGCCGGCCACCCAGCCGGTGATCAGCGCGCTCCGGTGGAACCAGCGGGTGTAGAGGCCCAGCGCCACCGCCGGCAGCGTCTGGAGGATGATCACGCCGCCGATGAGCTGGAGGTCGATGGAGAACTGCGGGTCGAGGAAGACGATGCAGGCCACCGCGCCGACCTTCACCACCAGCGAGGTGATCTTCGAGACGTTCGCCTCCTGCGCCGGGCTGGCGTCCCGCTTCAGGTACTCCTTGTAGATGTTGCGGGTGAACAGGTTCGCCGCCGCGATCGACATGATCGCCGCCGGCACCAGCGCGCCGATGCCGATGGCCGCGTACGCCACGCCCGCGAACCAGTCCGGGAACTGGCTGTCGAAGAGCAGCGGCACCACCGTGTTGCCGTCCACGCTGCCGGCCTTGGCGCCGGGCAGCGGCTTCACGTTGGCCGCGATGGCCATGTACCCGAGCAGCGCGATCAGCCCGAGCAGCAGGCTGTACGCCGGCAGCGCGGACATGTTCCGCTTGATCACGTCCCGGTTCCGGCTGGCCAGCACGCCGGTGATGCTGTGCGGGTAGAGGAAGAGCGCCAGCGCCGAGCCGAACGCCAGGGTGACGTACTGGAGCTGGTTGTTGGCGTTGAGCAGGATGCCGTCCCCGGGGGCGGGTGACGCCTTGAACTTCGCGTCGGCCGCGTCGAAGATGTGGCCCCAGCCGCCCAGCTTGTACGGCAGGTAGATGACCGCCACCAGGATCACGATGTAGATCAGCGAGTCCTTGACGAAGGCGATCAGCGCCGGCGCGCGCAGCCCGGACTGGTAGGTGTAGGCCGCCAGGATGGCGAAGGCGATGATGATCGGCAGGTGCCGGGCCAGCGCGCTGTCCCCGGTCACGCCCATCGTCTTGAGCACCGCCTCGATGCCGACCAGCTGAAGCGCGATGTACGGCATGGTCGCCACGATGCCGGTGATCGCCACCAGCAGTGCCAGGATCGGCGAGTCGAACCGGTTGCGGACGAAGTCCGCCGGCGTGACGAAGCCGTGCCGGTGCGAGACCGACCAGAGCCGGCAGAGCACCAGGAAGACCAGCGGGTAGATGACGATCGTGTACGGCACGGCGAAGAAGCCCGCCGCCCCGGCCCCGAAGATCAGCGCCGGCACCGCCACGAAGGTGTAGGCGGTGTAGAGGTCACCGCCGACCAGGAACCAGGTGATCCAGCCGCCGAAGCTGCGCCCGCCCAGCCCCCACTCGTCCAGGTGCGCCATGTCGCGCGGCGCCCGCCAGCGGGCCGCCACGAAGCCCATGGCGCTGACCAGCAGGAAGAGGACGCTGAAGACGATGATCTCGGTCAGGTGGTCGCGCCACATCAGCGGTCACCCCGCTTCTTGGTCATCTGGTAGACCAGCGTGGTGGTCCCGACGCCGAGCAGGATCCAGGCCAGTTGCAGCCAGTAGAAACGCGGGAAGCCGAACAGTCGGGGCGAGTCGGCGTTGAAAAAGGCCGGGATCAGCGGCACCACGATCGGTATGAAGAGCAACCAGTTCCAGGGGCTGTGGTCCTTCGCCCTGGATCGCGCCGTTGTCGGCGCCTCCGGTTCTGGTGCTGCCATGTGACACACCTCCGGGAAGTCGTAACTTGCCATGTGACGGCCGGAGGCTACGACCCTGTGAGCGCGGTCACGTTCGACCGGAGGACGGCGATGCGCCGAGCGGCCGCCCGCGTGCGCCGAACGGCGATCACGGGCGGCCGGTTGTCGGCGGCTCCAGGTCGCGGCGCGGCGTCGGACGCGCCGAGCCGGAGTTGCCGTAAGCGCTCAGCGGTCGGACAGGTGGGCGGTGTCGTTGACCGAGCGGACCGCGACGCCGCCGTCCGGGTAGAGGTCGAGCACCGAGACGCCCGCCGTGTCCAGGTAGAGCCGGTGCAGGAAGGCGTCGCCGGCCGCTAGCGCGTCGCGCAGCACCAGCTTGATCGGCGAGACGTGGGAGACCACCACGACCGTCTCCCCCGGGTACGCCGTCCGCAGCCGGTCGACCGCCCGGCCGGTCCGCTCGGCGACCGCGGCGAACGACTCGCCCTCCGGCGGGGCGACCCTCGTGGAGGCCAGCCAGGCGTCCAGTTCCCCGGCCCAGCCGTCGCGCACCTCGGCGAAGGTGCGCCCCTCCCAGACCCCGAAGTCGCACTCGATGAGGTCGTCGTCGGGGCGTACCGGCGCGTTGCCGACCAGCGCGGAGATCGCCTCGGCGGTGGCCGTGCACCGGGACAGCGGGGAGCTGACGACGGCCGCGACCGACGGCGCGAGGGCGGCCACCCGGGCGGCGGTGGCGCGGGCCTGGGCCCGGCCCCGGTCGGTCAGCGGCACGTCACCGCGGCCGGAGTAGCGCTTCTGCACGGTCCGCTCGGTCTCGCCGTGCCGCACCAGGATCAGCCGGGTGGCCTCCTCGGTCGGGCGCGGCTCCCAGGAGGCCGGTGTGGTGGCCGGGTCCGTGCCGGTGGCCCGGCCGGTGGCGGCTCGCGCGGCCACCTCGCGGGCC
>NZ_MUYZ01000183.1:0-13743 GCF_003013775.1 Micromonospora sp. MH33 | reverse complement strand
GCGAGCAGCACCCCGGCCAGCGCGGCGAGCAGCACGGCGGCCACCGCGACGGCGCCCCGGGCCAGCCAGCGGTCCCGGTCGAGCCGGTCGAGCCGTGCCGCCAGCAGCCCGTCGAGCTGGTCGAGGATGACCTGCCGCAACTGGGTGGCGGCCGACTGCGCGACGCGCCGGGCGGCGCCCAGCTGGACCGGGTCGGGCCCGGCCGCCCCGGCGGGCGCCGAGAACGCGGCCAGCGCCTCCACGGAGCGCTGGTAGGTGTCCAGCGGGGTGAGCACGGTGGGGCCGAGGTGGGTGCTCTCCGAGCTGCCCACGGCGGCCCGCAGGTCGTCGACCAGGTCGGTGGCCGGCCCGAGCGCGGCGACCCGGAGTTCGGCCAGCTCGGCGACGGTCCTCGGGCGGTCCGCGGCGGGCCGGCCCGGAGCGAGGGTGGCCAGGTCGGCGAGGCGGCCGGCGGCGACCATGGCCGCGGGCAGGTCCGCGCCGACGGCGTCCTGGACGAAGAACGAGTCGGACCGCGGATCGCGGACCAGCCCGGATGCCTCCCGGACCTTCCGGTGCAGCGCCAGCAGCAGGTCGGTGACCTCGGCGTACGCCTGGAAGGCCGCCTGCGGGTCGGCCAGCGCGCGGTCCGGCAGCGCCTCCAGCTTGGCCCGTACCCCCGCCCAGCGTTCCCGGGTGCGGAGCTGGTCGCCGACCTCGCTGTCCACCTGCGTCGCCCGCTCGACGGCGGCGGTGAGTGCCGCCCGGCTGACCGGCCGGCCGGCGACCGCCGTGCTCTGCGCGTCGGTCAGCGCGTCGGTGACCGGTCCGAGCGCGCGCAGGTAGCGGACGCCGAGGCGTTCCCGGGCCGCCAGGTCGCGGTCGTCGCCGGTGTGCCGGTCGGTCTGGGCGAAGAGCAGCCCCAGCGGGGCCAGCAGCGCCAGTACCAGCAGCAGGGGCAGGGCGCGGCCCGGTACGGCGGGCCGTCGACGGACCCGCGGCGCGGGGACGGTCATGGTCGGTCTCCTCCGGCGACGGCGGGGGACGTTCCGGAGCCGGGAGGTCGCCGTACGCAGTCCCGTGCACCGGACCGGAAAAGTAGTCGAACCGGGCGTGGATGTGACCGTGGTCGCCGAGTCGGTTTCACGTCACTTCGAGTCAGGTCACGTCCGGTTGACCTTGCGGCTACGCAGTGTCCGAGATGGCCGGAGGGAAGGTGGGATCGGCACCGGTTTGCGGGCGTAGATGTGATTCCACGGGATCCGAATTCACCTCGCTGGGACGCTCTGGACCTTCCGCGGTCGACGGGCCCCGGGCAACGAACGGCGCAGTCGGACGGACGTACGGCGGATCTCAGGGAACGCTCAGCCGGTGGCCCGTAGCGTGTGCCGCATGAGATCACCGCTGCCCGTCGCGCGGATCCGGCGCGCCCTGGCCAGCCGTCCCCGCCGGGTCGTCGCCGCGGTGGTGGTCGTCCTGGTCGCCGCCGCCCTGGTCTGGGCGGCCCGCCCGCAGCGCTCCGATTTCCGGACCGAGGCGGCCCTGGTGACCGTCCGCTCCGGACCGGCCGGCGACCAGCCGGTCGACCTGGACACCACGCTCTACCTGCCCGGCGACGCCTCGGCCCGGCACCGGGTCCCGGCGGTGCTGCTGGCGCACGGCTTCGGCGGCACCAAGGAGTCGGTCCGCTCCGACGCGGAGGACCTGGTCGCCCGGGGCTACGCGGTGCTCACCTGGACCGCCCGCGGGTTCGGCCGTAGCGGCGGCGAGATCCACCTGGACAGCCCCGACTACGAGGTGCGGGACGCCCAGCGGCTGCTCGACCGGCTCGCCGCCCGCCCGGACATCCGCCTCGACGCCGCCGGCGACCCCCGGGTGGGCGTGGTCGGCGGCTCGTACGGCGGCGGCCTGGCCCTGCTGCTGGCCGCTCAGGACCGCCGGGTCGACGCGATCGTTCCGATGATCACCTGGCACGACCTGTCCCGCGCCTTCCTGCCGGAGAGCACCGGCAAGGCGCCCACCGAGGGCGTGTTCAAGAAGGGCTGGGCCGGCATCTTCTTCGGCGGCGGCGGCAACGCCGGCTCCGGTCCGGCCGGGCTCGCCGGCACCGGCGCGGCCCAGCCGGAGGGCGCCCCGGCGTCGGCCGGCGCGCCCAGCCCGCAGCCCGGCGCCGGCCCGGGCACCGGCCCCGGTCGCGCCCCGGCCGGCGCCGCCGACCCGTCCTGCGGCCGGTTCGCCGCCGACGTGTGCGCCGCGTACCTGCGGATCGCCACCTCCGGACGGGCCGACGGCCCGGCGGTCGAGTTGCTGCGCCGCTCCTCGCCGGCCGGGGTGCTCGACCGGATCAAGGCCCCCACGCTGCTGGTGCAGGGCGAGGCGGACACCCTCTTCCCGCTCACCGAGGCGGACGCCAACGCCCGGGGCATCGCCGCCGCCGGCACCCCGGTGCGGGTCGCCTGGTTCACCGGCGGCCACGACGGCGGCGCCGGCCCGACCTCCGACTCCGACCGGGTGAAGTTCCTGACCGCGCAGTGGCTCGACCACTACGTCAAGGGGGAGGGGGCCGCGCCCGGCGACAGCTTCACCTTCTCCCGGATCGCCGGGTTCGACGCGCTCGACCGGGGCCTGGTCGCCACCGGCTACCGCACCGCCGACTACCCGGGCGTGACCGGGCAGGGCCGCCGCGAGGTGACGCTGGCCGGGCCGGCCCAGCCGGTCGCCAACCCGCCCAACGGCAACCCGGCGGCGATCTCGTCGGTGCCGTTCGCCGGGGCGCTCGGCTCGCTGCTGGACGGGGTGGCCGGCGACATACCGGGCCAGCACGCCCGGTTCCAGTCCGCGCCGCTGGCCGACCCGGTGGACGTGGTCGGGGCGCCGACCGTGCGGATCCGGGCCGCCTCCGCGACCGGCGAGGCGGTGCTCTTCGTGAAGCTCTACGACGTCGACCCGCAGGGCGCGGCCACGCTGCCGGACGGCCTGGTCGCGCCGGTCCGGCTGACCGGCCTGCCGCGGACCGTCGAGCAGGCCCAGCCGGTCACCGTCACCCTGCCGGCGATCGTCCGCCGGATCGAGGCCGGGCACCGGCTGCGGGTCGTGGTGGCCACCTCCGACCAGGCGTACGCCACCCCGGCCGAGCCGGCCGTGCACACCGTGGCGCTCGGCGACGGCCCGCTGGTGCTGCCCACGGTCGACGCCTCGCCCATCCCCACCACCGCCACGGTCTGGCGCTGGGTGCTGGTCGGCCTGCTCGCCGCGATCGCGGTCGGGCTCGTCGTGGTCGTCCTGGTCGTCCGCCGCCGGCACCGCCGCCAGGACAGCTCGGTCCACCCGGCGTACGCGGGCGTCCCGCTCGCCGTCCGCAACCTGCGCAAGGAGTACGCGGACGGCTTCGTGGCGGTCTCCGACGTGGACTTCGAGGTGCACCCCGGCCAGGTGGTCGGCCTGCTCGGGCCGAACGGCGCCGGCAAGACCACCACGCTGCGCGTGCTCATGGGGCTGACCCAGCCCACCGCCGGCGAGATCCACGTGTTCGGCCACCGGCTGGTGCCCGGCTCACCGGTGCTCTCCCGGATCGGCGCGCTGGTCGAGGGGCCGGGCTTCCTGCCGCACCTGTCCGGGCTGGAGAACCTGCGGGCGTACTGGCGGGCCACCGGCCGGCCGTGGGCGGACGCGCACTTCGAGGAGGCGCTGGAGATCGCCGGGCTGGGCGACTCGGTGCACCGGCGGACGAAGAACTACAGCCACGGCATGCGCCAGCGGCTGGCCATCGCGCAGGCCATGCTGGGCCTGCCCGAACTGCTGGTGCTCGACGAGCCGACGGACGGCCTGGACCCGCCGCAGATCGCCGAGATGCGCCGGGTGCTCCAGTGGTACGCCACCGACGGCCGGGCGGTGCTGGTCTCCAGCCACCTGCTGGCCGAGGTGGAGCAGACCTGCACCCACGCCGTGGTGGTGAACAAGGGGCGGATCGTGGCGTCCGGCCCGGTCGAGGAGATTGTCGGCGAGTCGCCGAGCGTGCTGTTCGAGGTGAGCGACCCGGACGCGGCCCGCACGGTGCTCGGCCGGCTGGCCGGCGTACGGGTGCTGCCCGACGGCGACGGCGCGCTGGTGGTGGACACCAACGGCACCGCCCGCAGTGAGGTGGTGGCGGAACTGGTCCGGGCCGGCATCGGGGTGGACCGGGTGGTGCCCCGGCGGCGCCTGGAGGACGCGTTCCTCGCCCTGGTGGGCGAGAACTCTCGGGGAAGCGGGGACCGGTGATGGCTCAGTCGTCGTCTTCTGTGGGGCCGGTCGGGGCGGCGACCGGTTACCGGCCGTCGGGCACCCTGCCGTTCCTGGCGGAGTTCCGCCGGCAGGCGTCGCGGCGGCGTACCCAGCTGGCGCTGGGTTTCATGGTGCTGCTGCCGCTGATCATCCTGGTCGCGTTCCAGTTCGACTCCGGCGGCGACGTCCGGAACGGCCGGAACGAGTTCGCCAGCCTGGTCGACCTGGCCACCTCGGGCGGGCTGAACTTCACCCTCTTCTCGATCTTCGTGTCGTCGTCCTTCCTGCTGGTCGTCGTGGTGGCCCTGTTCTGCGGCGACACGGTGGCCAGCGAGGCGAGCTGGGGCAGCCTGCGGTACCTGCTGGCGATCCCGGTGCCCCGGGCCCGGCTGCTCACGGTGAAGCTGCTGGTGGCGCTCGCGTACTCGGCGCTGGCGCTGGTGCTGCTCGCCGGGACCGCGCTGCTCGCCGGGACCCTGCGGTACGGCTGGTCCCCGCTGCGCAGCCAGGTCTCCGCCGAGCTGGCCCCGGCCGAGGGGCTGGCCCGCCTGCTCGCCGTGCTCGGCTACCTGGCGGTCGTCCTGCTGGTGGTGGCCGGCCTCGCGTTCCTGCTCTCGGTGACCACGGACGCCGCGCTCGGCGCGGTCGGCGGGGCGGTGCTGCTCTGGATCCTCTCCAGCATCCTCGACCAGATCACCGCGCTGGGCGGCCTGCGCGCGTTCCTGCCCACCCACTTCAGCAGCGCCTGGCTGGGGCTGCTGTCCACCCCGGTGCAGACCGACGACGTGGTACGCGGCGCCATCTCGGCGATCGCCTACGCCACGCTCTTCTGGGGCCTGGCCTTCTGGCGGTTCACCCGCAAGGACGTCACGAGCTGACCGCCCGGACAGTAGTATGGGAGCGTTCCCAAGAAATCTTCCCAACCACAAGGAATTACTAACTATCGATGCCGCGGGGCCTCATGCTGGGGATATCCATCCTTATCTATGGAGGTTCCGATGGTCCCGGCACGACTGAACGGCCCCGTGCTCTCCCTGTTCCGCATGGTTACCGGCCTGCTCTTCCTCTGCCACGGCGCGGCGTCCCTCTTCGGCGTCCTGGGCGGCAACCCGATGACCGGCAAGGCGGTCCCGGTCGGCGAGTGGCCGGGCTGGTGGGCCGCGCTGATCCAGCTCGTCTGCGGCGCGTTGGTGCTCGTCGGCCTGTTCACCCGGCCCGCGGCGCTGCTCGCCTCCGGCTCGATGGCGTACGCGTACTTCATGGTGCACCAGCCGGACGGCCTGCTGCCGCTGCGCAACGGCGGCGAGCCGGCCGCCCTCTTCTGCTGGTCGTTCCTGCTCGTCGCGGTGCTCGGCCCGGGCACCTGGGCCCTGGACGCCCTGCTCTCCCGGCCCCGCGGGGTGGCCACCGAACCCGCCGCGCGCCCCTCGGTCCCGGCCTGACGCCCGCGATCCTGGTAGGAGGTGGCCCCTGCCCCGGGGGTCGTTTCCTGCCAGGATCTGGCGAGGATGAGCCTCAGAGGCGGCTGTCGGGGGTGGGCGCCGAGGAGGGTAGGTCGCTCGGGGCGGGTGGCTGGGTCGAGGACGGGCCGTCGTACCGCTTCCAGGCGCTGACGCCGAGGCGGCCGGTGTTGCCGAGGTCGATCGGCCCGTCCAGCTCGACCGGGTACGCGGGCCGGCCCCGCACCGGGGCCACGTCGAGGTAGGCGCCGTTGCTGGCGACCACCGTGGCGTCGGTGACCAGGTTGCGCCAGAGCAGCGCGGCGGTGGCCCGCTCGCCGGGGCGCAGGACGATCCGGGTGGGCGGGTGGTCGAAGCCGGCGGTGATCGGGCGCGCGCCGGGGATGACCTGGACGGTCAGCGGGTCCCGGTCGGCGTCCCGGAGGCTCGGCGCCGGATGGCCCTCCAGCACGTACGGCCGGTCGCCGCAGTTGACCAGTTCCAGGCCCATCGCCCGCAGGCCCATGGCGGCGTCCACCCCGAGTTCGGTGATGCGGATCCCCTCGGGCGAGCAGGCCGGCGCGGGCGGTGCGGTGCTGGCGGCCGGGGTGGGCCGGGCCGGTTCGCTCGGGCCGCCGGACGCGCGGTCGGGCGCCGGCGCGGGGGCGCACGCGGCGAGCAGCACCACGCCCGCCAGCGCTCCGAGCCGTGCCGCCGCCGTCCGCATCCGGCGATCATTCCAGCCGGTGGCCGCCCGGCGCTGCCCGGACACCGGGATCAGGCGCGGGCGGGCGCGGCGAGGACCGCGTCGAGCAGTCCCGGGTAGAGGCGGTCCAGCTCGTCGCGGCGCAGCCGCACGTAGCGGCTGGTGCCGGCGACCCGGGTCCGGGTCAGGCCGGCCTCGCGCAGCACCTTGAGGTGATGGCTGCGGGTCGCCTTGGAGACGCCGAACTCGAAGGTGCCGCAGGCGTACTCACCGCCCTGGGCGAGGGCGCGCACGATCTGCAGCCGGACGTCGTCGGCCAGGGCGGCCAGCACGGCGGTGACCGGCACCTCGCGCAGTTCGGGTTCGTGCAGCTCCATGTGACCAGGGTAACCCATGTTCGACATCTGTCGAACAACCTCCTAGAGTCGGCTCCGTTGGTTCGACGATACTCGAACATTGGAGCCACGATGCGTTTCCGTTCGGCCGCCTTCCCGCTCTTCGCCGTGGTGAGCTGGGGCGTCATGTTCCCCGTGCTGGCCAGCGCGCTCACCCGGGTGGACGCGCTCAACCTGACCACCGCCCGGTACCTGCTCGCCACCGCCGTGCTGCTCGCCCTGCTGCTGGCCCGCGAGGGACGGGCCGCGCTGCGGGTGCGGCGGCGCGCCACCGAGGTGGTGCTGCTCGGGGTGCTCGGGTTCGCCGGCTTCAACGTGCTGACCAACCTCGCCCTCGGCCACGCCACCCCGCAGCAGATCGCCCTCTTCGCCTCCGGCACCCCGCTGGTCACCCAGCTCGTCCGCTGGGCGCGCGACGGCGTACGCCCCCGGCCGGCGCTGCTCGGCCTCTCCCTGGTCGCCCTGCTCGGCGTCGGTCTGGTGATCACCCGGGGCCGGCTGGACGGGCTGGACCAGTTCGGCGTCGGCGCGCTGCTCATGGTCGGCGCGGTGCTCGGCTGGGCCGTCTACACGCACGGCGCGAGCCGGTTCACCGAGTGGTCGCCGCTGCGCTACACCGCCCTGACCTCCGTGGCCGGCCTGCTCGCCATGCTCGCCGTCAGCGCCGTGGCCGACGTCACCGGCCTCCAGCACCTGCCGGCCGCCGCCGACCTCGTCGCGGTGGCCCCGCAACTGGCGTACGCCGTGGTGGTCGCCGCCGTCCTCGCGGTGCTGGCCTGGAACACCGGGGTCCGGCGGCTCGGCGTGGCCGACGCGGCGCTGTTCATGAACCTGGTCCCGGTGACCACGTTCGCGGTGCAGATCCTGCGCGGCTACCGTCCCGGCGCGGTGGAACTGGTCGGCGCGGCGCTGACCATCGCCGCCCTGGTGGCCGCGAACCTGGCCACCCGTACCCGGAAGGCGCCCACGGCCGCGGCGGCGGTCGCGGTGACCGACCGTGCGGCGGTGATCGAGCCGGTCGCGGTCGTCGCGCGCTGACCCCGGGGCCGGCGGGGCCGGAGCTCACACCGTGGGAACCCGGCTCCGCCGCGCCCCGGCGCCCGCATAGACTCGGCGGCACAACTGCATACCTCATCCAGAGGGGCTGAGGGATACGGCCCGATGACGCCCCGGCAACCACCCGCGCGCTCGACGACGAGCGACGGCGGGCAGGTGCCAATTCCGTCCCCGCCGCACCCGGCGATGCGGGGAAAGATGAGAGGAAATCCTCGACATGACGTCGACGCTTCCCGCCGCCTCCGGCATCGACACCAGCCTCAGCCCGGCCCGCGCCCTGGTCTGTCGCGCCTGCTCCGCGCGCTACCCGCTGGCCGCCCAGCACGCCTGCTACGAGTGTTTCGGCCCGCTGGAGGTCGACTACGACACCGCCGCGCTGGCCGCCGTCACCCGCGAGCAGATCGAGGCCGGCCCGGACAACCTCTGGCGGTACGCCGCCCTGCTCCCCGCCGGCCAGGACCCGGCGACCCGGGTCACCCTCGACCCGGGGCTGACGCCGCTGGTCGCCGCCCCGCACCTCGCCGCCGAGCTGGGCATCACCGCCCCGCTCTGGGTCAAGGACGACAGCGGCAACCCGACCCACTCCTTCAAGGACCGGGTGGTCTCGGTGGCGCTGACCGCGGCCCGGGCCCTCGGGTTCACCCGCTACGCCTGCGCCTCGACCGGCAACCTGGCCAACTCGGTGGCCGCCCACGCGGCCCGGGCGGGGGTGCCCTCGGTGGTCTTCATCCCCAGCGACCTGGAGCAGGGCAAGGTGGTGACCACCGCCGTCTACGGCGGCGACCTGGTCGCCATCGACGGCTCGTACGACGACGTGAACCGGCTCTGCGGCGAGCTGGTGGAGACCGACGAGTTCGAGGACACCGCGTTCGTCAACGTGAACGTGCGGCCCTACTACGCGGAGGGCTCGAAGACCCTCGGCTACGAGGTGGCCGAGCAGCTCGGCTGGCGGATCCCGGCCCAGGTGGTCATCCCGATGGCCAGCGGCGAGCTGCTCACCAAGATCGACAAGGCGTTCTCCGAGCTGGTCGAGATCGGGCTGGTCGAGGCGCCGGCCGGCGGCTGGAAGGTGTTCGGCGCGCAGTCCGCCGGCTGCAACCCGATCGCCACGGCGCTGCACGCCGACACCGACACCATCGTCCCGGTCAAGCCGACCGGGATCGCCAAGTCGCTGAACATCGGCGACCCGGCCGCCGGCCTCTACGCGCTGGAGGCGGTCCGCCGCACCGGCGGCTGGATGGAGTACGCCGACGACGACGAGATCCGCGCCGGCATCCGGCTGCTCGCCCGGACCACCGGGGTCTTCGCCGAGACGGCCGGCGGCGTCACCGTGGCGGTGCTGCGCAAGCTGGTCGAGGCCGGCCGGCTCGACCCCACGGCGGAGACGGTCGTGTTCAACACGGGCGAGGGCCTCAAGACCCTCGACGCGGTCGCCGCCGAGGTCGGTCCCACGCACCGCATCAAGCCCAGCCTCCGCGCCGCCCGCGACGCCGGCCTCCTCTCCTGACCCGGCCCCCGACTCGTCCGGGCGGGGGAGGGGCGGATCGCCCGGGCGGGGGATTGGGGTGATCCGTTGGGTAACTGGCTTTTCGCTGTGAGTGTGGAAAACGCGCCGACAAGGACTTGACGGCAGGAATTGGACGGCGCAAGATGCTCCGTGCGGGAGGGCATCCGCCGGAGACTTTTCAAGTTCTTGCGACCCAACGCCGGAGGCGTTGTGCGGACGTCCCTCCCGACCAACGTCCGAAGGGGCCGGCGGAAAACCGCTGGCCCCTTCGCTGTCGGCTGGGCCAGGCTCACGGGCATGGGCATCTCCGTCTCCCCCCTCGACCCCGCCGACCAGGCGACCCTCGACGCCGTCTACCGGACGGCCGTCGCGGCCCAGGCCGTGGACGAGCCGGACCTCCCACCGCTGTGCCGGCGCCGGTTCGAGGCGCCGCTGCGGCACCCGATGCCGGGCGTCGACACCCGCTGGTGGGTGGCGCGCCTCGACGGGGTGCCCGCCGGCTGGCTCCGGCTGTACCTGCACACCCTCGACAACACCGACAACGCCAGCGTCGAGCTGGTGGTGGACCCCGCGTACCGGCGGCGCGGGGTGGGGCGCGCCCTGCACGAGCACGGGCTGCGGCTGCTGCGCGAGCGCGGCGGCAAGCGGCTGGTCGGTTCGACGGTCAGCCCGCTGCCGGGGGAGGAGGGGCGGGAGCTGCCCGG
Source organism: Micromonospora sp. MH33 (assembly GCF_003013775.1). Taxonomy (NCBI): domain Bacteria; kingdom Bacillati; phylum Actinomycetota; class Actinomycetes; order Micromonosporales; family Micromonosporaceae; genus Micromonospora; species Micromonospora sp. MH33. The sequence continues at coordinate 3,694 of NZ_MUYZ01000183.1, read as the reverse complement.
GGCGGCCTTCGCCGCCGCCGTCGGCGCGAAGCCGGCGCTCGCCGACGTGCGCCGCCGGCTGGACGTCACCGCGCTCGACCGGCCGCGCCTGGCCGGCCTGCTCGCCGAGGCCGGCACGGCCGCCGCCGGCTACCGCACGGTCCGCTGGTCGAACCGCACCCCCGAGGAGTACGTCGCCGACGTCGCCTACCTGGAGGGGCGGCTGCTGGTGGACGCGCCCCTCGGTGACCTCGGATGGGAGCAGGAGAAGGTCGACGCCGAGCGGATCCGCGGCACGGAGCGGGCCCTCGACGCGCGCGGGGTCCGCCGGTACAGCGTCGGGGCGGTGCATGAGGCGTCCGGCCGGCTGGTCGCGTGGAGCATGGTCAGCCTGGCCGCCAACACCACCTGGCACGCCTGGCAGCAGATCACCATCGTCGACCCGGCACACCGTGGCCACCGGCTCGGGCTGCTCACCAAGATCGAGAACCTCGACCACGCGCTGGCGCACGAACCGGAGCTGCGCGTGATCGACACCTTCAACGCCGCGGCGAACACCCACATGATCGCGATCAACGAGCAGCTCGGCTACCGGCCGGCGGCCGGCTCGACCGACTGGCAGCTGACGATCTGACTTGTGACACGCCACTACTGATCTGGGGCCGTGCTGTTGCATGATGGCGGGCATGACGGAGACCCCGCACCCCCTGTACGACAGGCACGCCGAGACCCTCAACCGGGCGCTGACCGCGATCACGGAGCGCGGGTACTGGTCCGCCTATCCCGAGTCGCCCAGCCCGCGCGTGTACGGCGAGACCGCCGCCGCCGACGGCAAGGCCGCCTTCGAGGCGTACCTGGGCCGAGACTTCCCGCTCGACCAGCCGGGCGACGGCGACACGGTCGCCACCGAGGTCAGCCCGTTCGGCCTGGCGCTCGACGTGCGCTACCCGCACGCCGCCCCCGACCAGCTGGTGGCCGCCGCCACCGCCGCACTGCCGTCCTGGCGCGACGCCGGCCCGCAGGCCCGGGTGGGTGTCTGCCTGGAGATCCTCGACCGGCTACACAAGAACGTCTTCGAGCTGGCCAACGCGGTGCAGTTCACCAGCGGCCAGGCCTTCGTGATGGCCTTCCAGGCCGGCGGCGCGCACGCGCTGGACCGGGCGCTGGAGGCGGTCGCCTACGCGTACGCCGAGATGACCCGGCACCCGGGCACGGCCGGCTGGGAGAAGGCCGCCGGCAAGGGCGACCCGCTGCGGATGAGCAAGACGTTCCACGTGGTGCCCCGCGGCGTGGCGCTGGTGATCGGCTGCAACACCTTCCCGACCTGGAACTCGTACCCCGGGCTCTTCGCCTCGCTGGCCACCGGCAACCCGGTGGTCGTGAAGCCGCACCCGCGCGCCGTGCTGCCGCTCGCCATCACCGTGAAGTACGCCCGCCAGGTGCTCGCCGAGGCCGGCTTCGACCCCAACCTGGTGCAGCTCGCCCCCGAGGCGGCCGGCGAGAAGCTCGCCTCGACCCTGGCCCTGCACCCGGCCGTCCGGATCGTCGACTTCACCGGCTCCACCGAGTACGGCGACTGGCTGGAGGCGAACGCCCGGCAGGCCGCCGTCTACACCGAGAAGGCCGGCCTGAACACGGTGGTCATCGACTCCACCGACGACTTCGCCGGGATGTGTCGCAACCTGGGCTTCACGCTGACCCTGTACAGCGGCCAGATGTGCACCACCTCGCAGAACCTGCTGATTCCCCGGGACGGCATCGAGACCGACCAGGGGCACAAGAGCTTCGACGAGGTGGCCGCCGGCATCGCCGGCGCGGTCGCCAAGCTCACCGCCGACCCGGCCCGGGGCGTCGAGCTGACCGGCGCCATCGTCAACGACGGCGTGCTGGAGCGGCTGGAGGAGGTCACCAAGGTCGGCGAGCCGGTGCTGGAGTCGCGGACCGTGGTGCACCCGTCCTTCCCGGACGCGGTGGTGCGGACGCCGACCGTGGTCAAGCTGGACGGGGCCGACACCGCCACCTACTCCCGCGAGTGGTTCGGGCCGATCTCGTTCGCCATCGCGACCGACTCGACCGCGCACAGCCTGGAGATCCTGCGCTCCACCGTCGGGAAGAAGGGCGCCCTGACCGCCGGCGTCTACTCCACCGACGAGGCGGTGCTGGACGCGGCCGAGGCGGCGGCGATCGACGCCGGCGTGCACCTGTCCTGCAACCTGACCGGCGGGGTGTTCGTCAACCAGTCGGCGGCGTTCTCCGACTTCCACGGCTCGGGGGCGAACCCGGCGGCGAACTCGGCGCTGACCGATGGGGCGTACGTGGCGAACCGGTTCCGGATCGTGCAGAGTCGCCGGCACGTCTGAGGCCGGTCGCGGTTCGGGTGCGTCTGTTGTCGCTCCGGCAACAACGGGCGCACCCGAAGCCGTCAGGCGGGGCGGCGCATCTGGAGTTCGTGGAGGGCGGGGATCCGGGGGTGCGGGACGCGCACGCCGGTGTCCACGAAACCCAGCTTCTCGTACGCCCGGCAGGCGCGGTCGTTGCCGACCACCACCTCCAGCATGAGCTCGGGCCGGCCACACGCTCGGGACCAGGCGGCCACCTCCTCCACGAGCGCCCCGAGCAGCCCCCTGCCCCGCCAGGCCGGCGTGATGTAGACGGCGTAGATCAGGGTCAGCCCGGGCTCCTCCGGGGCGATCGTGCCGCCGGCGTGGCCGACCAGGCGACCGCCCGGGTCGGCGACGAACTGGGCGCTGTGACCACCGTGCGAGACGGCGGCGATCCGGGCCGCGTAGTCGGCGTGCGGCCGGGCGGCGGCCTCGGCCACGGTCTCCAGGAAGGCCAGCGGGGAGTCGGCCAGCATCTCCAGCCGGAGCGCCCGCATCCGGGCGGCGTCCGCCGGGCGGACCCGGCGGACGGTGGTCGTCGTGGTGGTCGCGCTGGTCATCTCGCATGCATACCGGAAGGGGCGGTACCGCGCCCGGCCGGGCGCGCACAGTGGCCGAAATATGCCCGATTTGTGGTCGTGCGCGGTCGTCACGCCTCGTGTAGCGTGCGATTTCGGTCACTCGATTCAGCGGCCGTCGCCGATCGCTGAACCGGTGGCTCACCGGTGCCGGTCCGCCGGTCTCCGGGGTTGTGAAACGCCGCGCAGAGTGAGGAAGTGCACCGTGGCACAGGGCACCGTGAAGTGGTTCAACTCCGAAAAGGGCTACGGCTTCATCGCCGTCGACGGCGGGCAGGACGTCTTCGTCCACTTCTCCGCGATCGAGATGGACGGCTACAAGGCGTTGGACGACGGCCAGCGGGTCGAGTTCGAGATCGCCCAGGGCCAGAAGGGTCCGCAGGCTGAGCGGGTCCGCGTCATCGCCTGATCTTTCCTGGCCGCCGCCCGATCGGCGGCCGCTCCACCCCGACGAGGGGGCTGCGGTGCGCGCCCGCGCCGTGGAAGATCATGAGCCGTTCCAGCCGTCGCTGCTGAGGAGGGTTCATGTCCGACCTGCCCCCGTCGGGTGCCACCGAGCCGGTGCCCCCGGCGTCGCCCGGTGTCCCGGTCGACCCGACCCGGTCCACGCCGCCGGCCGCCGTGCCGGCTCCGGCGTCGGGGCACGCGGTCGACCCCACCGCGCCCGGGTCCCCCACCCCGACCGATCCGGGCCGGTCCGCCGCCGTGGCCGATCCCGGAGTGCCTGCGCAACCCGGCCCGTCCGGGGCGCCCGCC